>JAIQGE010000017.1 GCA_020072815.1 Terriglobia bacterium
TCCAGACGGAAGTAGTAGAACAGTGACTCGGTCCGGGATTGTTCACCCATCATCTGGTGTGCTCCTCCTGAACATCTCATTAGCACACTTGATGATCATCACCAACAACAAAACCCGGATGTGCAGCCGAGTTTTTCAATAGTCTCATCTGCTTTTGAAACGCTGCACTTTGGTTGTCTGAGTGTCTTAGAATCAGCTACTTGACCAAGCTCTCGCTGGCAGCCTTTTGGAACGACATGAGAGTCATGCCAGATGGCGCCTGCGAAAAAGCAAAGATTCCCAGGAACAAACCGGACCTTGGAGATATCTAAAACAAACAAGCAATCCTGCATCGCACTTTGCCAGTGTGAGACGCCGGTTTCAAGGCTTTACACTGTGGTCTTTTTCCGACGAACTTTTAGCCCGCAGGCTTGCTAATGGATTAAGGCATTTTAACAATTTGTCTTGACACGATTATTAGCCAGGACTAACATCTGGCCGCTTCTAAAGGGACCTCTCTCGCGAGTCTCTGGCCCTTTGCCAGAGAGGGTTTCCCGAGCCAGCCTCCGTTTTGAAGGCTGGGCAGGAAAAGGGGTTGTGGCTTCTCTCAACAAGCCACTCGGCATAACTTCCGGAGCCGATATGTTAAGCACGCACTCACAGACGACCGTCTTTGGGTTCCGTCATCCGCGTTCGAACCTCGTTTGCAGGGATCGCGGTCTAAAGTGCGCGTTTGACCTCATTATTCTTAGGCTTCTCCTCATACGTAAATCGTAACCGCACGGAGCGCGGTCCTCTTCCCCTGACCGCTCTGGACGCCTCGGTCAATCCCGCGCGTAGCAGAGTTTGTTGCGCGACGTTCCCCCAACGGCAGAAGAAATCTCAACCAGCCGAGATTCTTGCGGCTGCAGGCCCCAGGTGGAGAAGGAATCAAACACCAAGGAGAAACACATGGGTCGCAGAGACGACAATGACCATTTCTGGCTTTCGGAAAAGTCTGACAGAGCAAGGCTGCGAGCGGCAGAAGACGCACGCAGAAACCGAGCAGAGATCACCAAAGCTTTATCACACGGCCAAGTTTCGCGGCGGGAACTGGTCAAATGGGGGCTGTTCACATCGGCGGGCATTCTGGCGCCCATCGGCGGGCTGAACCCCTTTGTCCAGCCGGTGAACGCGCAGACGGCCAGCTTCAGCAGCTTCGGCGGCAGCCGGGGAAGCGGCAGTGGCGTCCCCACCGGGCTGCCGAAGAGCCCGCTGTTTGGCGTGCAGCCATTTACCACACCAATGCCGCGCTTTGACCTATTGCCGCGCATCCCGGTTGCGAACTTGAATCCCGTTCCCGAGGCACAATCCAACCAAACACAGCAGCCGCTCGATCCCAAGCTGGTCGGCGGACAGACGGGACTGACAGGACCCATCGAAGGGCGTCCACCAGGAGCGATTTGGGCACACCAGAGGTTTACCCAGTTTGCTCCGCAGATTGCGATTGAGGTCAACACGGCGCAGGCTGCCACCAGTACCACTTACAATCCCGGCGTTCCCTCCAGCCTGAACTCCGGCATTGATCCGACGCAGCCCATACCGTTGAAATTCCATCCCGGATTGCCCACGCAACAAGCCAATTCCGTATGGACGTTCAACGGGACGGTTCCGCCCAAGCTGGGGCAAGTCCGTTACGGAGAGCCGGTGCTTTTCCGCAACCACAACCGGCTGCCCGCGGACGTGACCCAGAACAACGGCTTCGGCCGGAATACCATCTCTACTCACGAACACAATGGCCATCATGGGGCGGAGAACGACGGCTTCACCGGCGCCTATTTCTTTCCCAACCAGTTCTATGACTATCACTGGCCGTGGGTGCTGGGCGGATTTACTACTATCAACACCACAGCCACCGATCCGAAGGCCGGCGCGCCGGACGGCAGCGGCGGTATCAACAAGGTCGCGGGCGACTGGCATGAGACCATGAGCTCGCACTGGTTCCACGATCACATGTTCAGCTTTACAGCGCAGAACGTGTACAAAGGCATCGCTGCGATGAACAACATTTACAGTTCGCTCGATCGCGGAAACGAAGGGATCAACGACGGCGTCAACCTGCGGTTGCCCAGCGGCACCACCAAAGACTGGGGCAACGTGGACTACGACGTCAACCTCATGTTCGCCGACAAAGCCTGGGACGCCAACGGCCAGCTCGCCATGGACATCCTGGCCTTCAACGGTTTCCTGGGCGACGCCATGACTGTGAATCTCACCTACAGGCCGTTCTTCGAGGTGGAACGGCGCAAGTACCGGTTCCGCCTTCTGAACGCCGCCGTGTCGCGCTTCTTTGTATTCGCGCTGAGTGACAGCTCAGCCATGATCCAGATCGGCAATGACGGCAATCTGCTTCCCAACCCGGTGACCCTGACCCAGCTTGACCAGTTAGGCATCGCCGAGCGGTATGACATCGTCATTGATTTCTCCCGCTACAGCATTAACCAAACCGTAGACCTGGTTAACTTGCAGGAGCAAACAGACGGCGCGCTGCCGGGCCAGATACTCTCCGTATCGCAGGCACTGGCTGGTTCGTCCAGCGACCCGTGCGTCGGCAGGTGTCTACGATTCAAGATCGTGCGGAACCCTGCCCAGGCTGATCAGAGTCAGGTACTGGCCACGCTCATCCCGAATCCTGACTTGTCGGCCATTCCGATCGCCCGGCAACGCACCATGGTCTTCGACGACCGGGCCAACCAGACCACCAACGATCCCATCACGTCGTACACCGGCGGCGGTGATTGGGGTATCGGGGTGGAAAACACTGGAGGTAGCAGCAGGCACCGGGGAGGCTCGGCGCTCAAAGCCGACTTCGGCCGCATCTCATCGGCGCCGAAGTTCGGCACGCGAGAGGTCTGGACCCTGCAGGGAGGCCGTAACTGGGACCATCCCATCCACATCCACTTTGAAGAAGGCCAGACTCTCGCGCGCAACGGACAGGCCAGCCAGGTTCCGGCGTGGGAGAAAGGCCGCAAGGATGTGTATCGCCTGCGTCCCAGCGGAAGCGTCACCATCACCATGCAGTTCCGTGACTGGGGCGGCATGTTCATGGAACACTGCCACAACACCGAGCACGAAGACAACGCCATGCTCATGCGCTGGGAGATCAACAACGCCGGAGGCGTGTTCCTGAACCCGCTCCCAACCCCGATTCCCCGGCCGACGGGAGTAACGTTCCAATCACCGGACGACATTCTTGCGAATGCATTCTGACCAACCCCGGCGCGCGCCATGGGTGTGGGCGCCGGGCACCTAGCCATCAGATAAGGGAAGTTGCGGGTCCTGCTTCCGCATCGCGTGTGGGCGGGACCCGCTTCCGAGGACTGCAAGGAGGTTGGAAATGTTGCGCAAACAGTTTGTATTCCTGCTGGGCAGTTTTGCATTACTAGCGGCCATCATCGCGGCCTTATTCGCGCCATCGGTATTAGCGGACCGCCTGCCTGCCGACCGTTTTCCCAATATCGAACTCACCACTCAGGACGGGAAGAAAGTTCATTTTTACGACGATCTGATCAAAGACAAGATCGTGGCCATTAACCTGATCTACACCCATTGCGAGTATTCCTGCCCGCTTGAAACCGCGCGGCTGGTGCAGGTGCAGAAACTGCTCGGCGACCGGGTTGGAAAAGATATCTTTTTCTATTCCATCAGCATTGATCCCAAGCGCGACACGCCCGAAGTCCTGAAGGAGTACGCCGAGAAATACCACGTTGGCCCAGGATGGCTGTTTCTCACCGGCAAGAAGGACGAGATTGATTTCCTCAGCAAGAGACTCGGGCTTTACTCCGATCCCGCCGTTAGCCTGGACGGGCACACGCCTCATCTTCTGATCGGGAATGAGCCCATGGGCCAGTGGATGCGCAACTCCGCGCTCGACAACCCGCGTTTTCTTTCGCAGATGCTCGGCGAGTTTATTGACAACTACAAAAACGCAAAGCTGACGCAGCCGTCCGCTCCTGCCCAGGCGGCAAAGCTCAACTTCGACAAGGGACAGTACCTTTACACGCGGCAGTGTGCCCCCTGCCACACCATCGGCAACGGTGACAAGATCGGGCCGGACCTGCTGGGCGTGACCAACGTGCGCAATCGCGATTGGTTGGTACAGAAGCTCCTGAAACCGGACCAGATGCTGGCTGACAAAGATCCGCTCACTTTGGCGCTAAATGAAAAATATAAGAACGTAAAGATGCCGAACCTGCGCCTGAGCGACGAGGAAATCAACATCCTGATCGCCTATATGGTGTCGCAAACCTCGGCCCACGACCGGGAAGGGGCAGCCGCAAAAACGGGAGGCGGCGCAAGCGCGCAGCCTCAGCCCAAATAAGGAACTCCGGCAACTCTGATGTATTGGCCTGCATTTGAATTCGATTACCGCCTTGATCTTGCTCGGCTCATGCCGCACATCGCGGCCATTGAGTCCTACCGGCAGGCTGCCGTTACGCGTGTGCTTCCGCCGCAATGGCGGGAACAGCCGGTCCGGCCTGATTCAAATTCATCAGAGAACCTGAAGGCCGCCCACCTGGCCCAGGCGCGCGCCTGGGTGACCGAGCGTTTTACCCCGGCGAGCGCTCCGCTTTCCCTGGACGATCTGCTGACCATGCACCGCATCGCCGCCGACCCAACCAACCCGGAGTGCACGCCCGGAACTTTGCGGACCCTGCCCGTTCAGGTGGGACGGCGCGAGGTGGGCGGTCTGCACCTGGGAGCGCCTGCGGAGAGCCTGCCAAGGTTGATGGAACAATACATCCAGTTCATCACCAGCGAAAAATCGCTGAAACTACATCCTGTCATGCACGCCCTTGTGGCCCACTTCTTCCTGGTGACCATCCACCCGTTTGATGATGCGAATGGGAGAGTCTCCCGCCTGCTCACCGCGGGACTTCTCTCCCAGCGCGGCTACAACGTGCACGGCGGGTTTTACGCCTTCTCCGCATACTTCTACCAGAATGACATCGAGTACCACACGCTTCTTCACCGCTGCTGGCTGCTATCCCCTCCGTTTGATCTGACCCAGTTCGTCGCTTTTGGCATGCAAGGATTTGTGATGGAGTTAAGGAGCATTGACAGTTTTGTGAAGATGAAACTGAACCGAATCGTCGACCGCGAGACGCTGATAGCGGCAGCACACCGGAAACGCTCTAGGAGATTCGGTCAGATGACTCATCGCTCGGCAGTTTTTCTTTGAGTAGTCGTTTAGAGCATCATTTGTGCAGATAGAACAAGCCCCGTTCAATCTGTGACTCGCAGTCACGGAATGCCTCGGCAAGATTTTCCAGCAGGTCAGTGGCGAGCACGGTGTTTTCATGGAGAATATCGCGGGAAAGGTCGCCTGTGAGCCCGTGCAGATAAACAGCGGCGGCAACGTGCAGGTCGTGAAGAAAAGCGGATGAGGTCTCTCTTCGCCTGGCCAGCGCCGCGCCAATGATGCCGGAAAGAACGTCACCCGCCCCACCTTTGGCCATGGCGGGATTGCCTGTCATGTTGATCCAGGTTTCTCCTGATGCGCCAGAGATGATCGTTCTCCATCCCTTAAGCACCGCGCAGGAGCCGGTCTCACGCGAGATGTGGCGGGCAACTCCAACCCTGTCTGCCTGGACATCTTTGATCGTGGTTCCGGTCAGCCGCGCAGCCTCTCCGGGATGGGGCGTGAGGACGCGGAAGGGCGCTGCGTCACCGCGCGGCTTCAGTTCGCCATAATGTCCGGCGAATGCATTCAGGCCGTCGGCATCGAGGACTAGCGGCAGCCGACAACCAGCCACGAGATTCCGCACATACTCTGCTGTCTGATGATTGCCCGATATCCCTGGACCGAGAACAATAGCGTCTTTCCCAGCCAGGAGCGAATCCATTTTCCCGGCTGCATCGAGGGCAATCGTGCCGCTATCTGTTTCTGGCAGGCCTTCCGTCATGAGTTCTGGAGCAAAGCCGGCAACGGTCTGCTGAATTGATTCTGGGCACGCGACAGTCACCAGGCCCGCTCCGGCGCATAGCGCCGCCATTCCCGCAAGGCCGGCGGCCCCGGCCTTGCCGCGCGAACCTGCAATCACCAACACGTGCCCAAAATCCCCTTTGTGTGAGTCGCCGGTTCGCGGAGGAAATGTGATTCCCACTTCCTGGGCGGTGACGACCTCCAATCTTGTTTGGTTGGAAACGAGTGCGGGCTGTACGCCCAGTTCGCTCACCGCGACGGGACCTGAGGTCAACTCACCGAAAACATGCGCCGGTTTCGGGGCGACGAAGGTGACGATTCCGTGGGCGAACACCAGATCAGAGGCGTTCTCGAGCATGGGAGCCTTGCCGTCACCGTCAACTCCAGCGGGAAGATCGAGAGAAACGACTGTGCCGGATACATCGTTGATTGCTCTTACAGCTCGCAAGGCCAGGCCATCCAGCGGGAGGGGGGACCCGCAACCGGCAATGGCGTCGATAATCAGGTCGGCAGCAAGCGCTTGTTGAACTGCTTCCGATTCGAAACCGGCTTCGTCGCCTAGCCATATCGGACCAGCAGCGAGTTGCGAGCTAAGGGCTTGTGCGTCCGGATTCAGTTCGCCCAGCGCTGTTGCCAGAAGCATGACAAAGACATCTTCGGAAACTCGAGACAAGGCCTGAGCCGCAGCTAATCCCGCGCCGCCAATTTCGCTTTCCCCGCATACTACACAGACGGACCGGAACTTAAAATGAGCCAAGCAAAACTGCGCTGCGGCATAACCCGCCCGCTGTTTGAGTAGCAACGTGGAAACCTGCGGCCCACTGGCCACCTGAAGCGCCGCTTGACGCACTTCATCGCAAGTAAGGATTCTCATCGCGGACCAAAGTGCCACCGCTGAAGTTTCAGCGGACCGGGTTTCCCGGCGTGTGCAGTATACAAAGCCGAGGCCGCAGGACCAAGCGCTGCGCCAGGTGCCCGACTCCGTTCCGGACGTGTGGTTGGCAATGCGGAAGTAATCCGGGCGCTCTCAGCGGTGGCGCTGTCCAGAAACGGGCTTGTGGGAAGCGCCATTTAAGGTTTCGAGCACGTAATCGGTCGACCGGCTATACGCAAGCGATTACACCTTTCGAGTCCGTTTGCCCCCTGCGCAAGAAGAGAAAGTAACGTTCCATCGGCGGTCGTCAGCGGCAACGCTGCCCTGCAGTGCAGTGGCTGACGAAGGAACTATTTGCTCGTGATCGGTATGCGGAGGACGTAATGCTTCCCGTCTGGGGTCATATCTGGCGGAGTCTGCCCTGGCAGCGGGCGTGGACGGGGTATGCTGTGGATGATGACCAGCGTGTACTCCTGCTCCTCTTCCAGGAGACGCAAAAGTTCTCGCTGCTCTTGCTCGGTGAGTCCGTTCACATTGGACTGTGGCATCTGTGGTTACCTCTTTGCGGCCAGTTCTCAGCGCTTTGCAATGGGCAGAGAGTCCCACCATTCACGTCCCTTCCACCAGGGTGGGTAGATCGGTGGCAGAGTCTCCGGGGGAAGGTTGCTACCGATGTGTCTAATTGTAAAAACAACCGTGGGCGGCTCAACCACTTCTTCGTGCTCCAGAAGCTTCTGCAGTTCGGCTTGCTCCTCGGCATTCAAGTTGTTCAGGTCTGACATTACTGCACATGCTCGTTTCTGCCCTCTGGCCGTACAAACCCAGCCTTCTGCAGCAGGTAATTCAGGCGGTCTTTCTTCTGCTCCGGCGTCATCTCCGCGTCTTCGTCGCCGGTCAAGTACTTCCGCAGGCTCTCCAGGGCGGCATGTTTGGCTGGGGTCAGTTTCAATTTGATCTCGCGCACCGGCCGGGCGTTCTCCCCCTTGCCTTCGGTCCAAGTCTTCTCAGTGATCTCTTGAATGGCTGCGGAATACCGCGGAAGGGGCCTCTTGGGGCCTGCGTCGAGATCGATCTCATTGTCAAGGCCTGAGGTGGGGCATGGTGGTCGATCTCATGAAGTACGCATTTGAGATTTCGGATGTGCGCGGCGACTACTTGCGCGATTGCGACTTCCGCCGATTCGCGGGCACACCCCTTCGGCTCCTCGTTACGGGCTTCGTGGTGTTGGCTGCCTCAAACAAATGCCGAATGCCGAGTTCCAACAGTTCGACAGCCCTCTCCAAAGCGCCGAGTTGTCCAACCCGCACTATTGCGACGGACAAGTGCAACTCAAATGACGGGGGGCGCAACACTTCAACTGTGCCTATGAATTCTTTCCTGGCAATAAAGCGAGCCGGCAGCAGCCCGACTCCATATCCTGACTGAATGAGTGCTAGATGCAAATGTACGTTGTGGTGGATTTCGGCTGCAATCGTGGGGGTGACGCCGGCACGCTCCATCTGATCGATGAGGCTTGCCCGAAGCAAGCACCCGGGCGGATTGAGCACCCAAGGTGCTCTGCCCAAACTTTCCCAATCACCGCCCACGTTGCCTGCGGCGCCTTGAACGATCTCCATATGGTCGCGAGCGATGATATTTGTCAAAAGAGGTGGAGGCGCGGTTTTACCTTCGGGCAAAAACACGGCAGCAACGTCGAGTTCACCGGCAAGCAGCCGGTTGAACAATTCACCGGTAAGTCCGCTCAACAGCCGCAGTTGGACCTTGGAGTATTTTTCAGTCAGCGCCCGAATAGGTTCGATAAGCGTCCCCTCGGCCAGGGCATGCGCGAGCCCGATGCGCAAGAGGCCGTGAGGTTCGGCGTCGGGCGACGCAAGAGATCTCAGCGCCTCCGTCCGCTGCAACATATCTCGCGCTCGCTCAAGCACCCTGGAGCCCAGCGAGTTCAGGCGCGGCGGCTTCGTTGAGCGGTCGAGTAACTCAGCACCCAATTCAGCCTCCAGCCTTTGCAGTTGCCGGGTTATAGCCGATGGTGTCCGGAATAGACGATCAGCTGCGCCGGCAATGGACCCGGCCTTGGCAAACTCTACGAGCGCGTGTAAATCGTCGAGCACGAGATCCTCCTAAAGTAACTCCTGAAACCTCCCCCCAACCAATAGCAGAATCGTGCGAAAACAGCAACATCATTGTGACAATAATGAACTTGTTGAATGTTGGTTGTCCAGCGATACTACATGGGATTCGTGCGTTTGTAGAGATTGATCAGCTACGGAAGTAGCTACAGGAGTTGCTATGAGCAAGACCGCAATTACCTCGCCTGAACTCGCGCCGCCGGTCGGCCCATTTTCCCAGGCAGTCAAAATCGATGGTTTCCTCTTCTTCAGCGGACAGGTCGCCCAAGACCCGGCCACTGGCAAGGTGGTCGAGGGGGGCATTGTGCCCGAGACGGAGCGCGTCTTCCAAAACCTATCGGCGGTTCTGAAGGCGGCCAGCAAGAGTTTTGATGATGTCGTGCGCGCCGGTGTGTTTCTCACGAACATGACTGACTTCGCCGCGATGAATGGCATCTACGCAAAATATTTCAGTCAGCCCTTTCCCGCCCGCACGACGATCGCGGCTGCCGCGCTACCACTTGGGGCCTGCGTCGAGATCGATCTCGTTGTCAAGGCCTGAGGCGGCGCATGGAGGTCGATCTCATGAAGTGCGCATTTCAAATCGTCGATTTTTTCATTCGGCGTTACGGGTAGCACGAGGCGTTGAGTGACGGAGAGGAGTTCCACATGAAGAAGATTCTGACTCAGTACGGACTGTGCGCGCTTGCGGTCGCTCTGATGGTGCCGTTGGCGCAGGCGCAGTCGGCAGGAATACAGGCTGCCTTCGCAAAAGATGCCGGAACGCTTTCCGACAAATTCACCGGACTCGCGCGCGTTATGTCGGGCAAGTACGACTGGAAGCCGGGCCAGGGCGTTCGCTCCGTCGGCGACGTGTTCAACCTGATCGTTGTGGAGAACGGCGTGCTCGCCGGCGTGCTTTCGGGCACACCGAATACGGGGGCAAAGCCCGCGCCCATCACCGATCCGGAGAAAATGCAGGAAGCCCTGAAGGCTTCTTACGTCAATCTGCAAAAAGCGATTACGGGACTTTCCGACAACGACCTGCAGGCGCCGGTGAAACTGTTCGGAAGAGACATGACGAAGCAGGGCGCGCTGATGCTGATTCTCGAAGATCAACACGAGCATCTGGGGCAGTCCATCGCGTACGCGCGCAGCAACGGCGTGGTTCCGCCCTGGTCCAAGTAAGAGTGCCGATCTCCTCCGTAAAGTGTTGCGTGCACGGAATCGGTAGTCCCCAGCGATCCAACCTCCAAGTCAAGATCTGAAAGGAAAATGGCATATGAATAAAAAGAGAATGGGCACGGTATTTCTTGCACTCCTTATGTGTGGCTTGGTTTCTCAAGCGTCGGCGCAGGACGCGGAACCCAAATTCAACTCCAACGGCGATGACCTCACGAAGATTCGTGGCGTATTGGAGCAGTTCCGTCAGGATATTATTCGCAAGGACGGGTACGCCCTAACGAAGCTCGTGCTGAACCCTGATGTGCTCTTTCATCACACCAACACCCAGGAAGAGATTGATAGCGCCCGCAAATATAACGCCCAGTTCGATGGGATTGGACCGAGCCAGCTGGATGGATTTGCAAAACTCCTCGCTACGTCGAAGGACAAACTCGAAGAGAGATTTCGCAACATCGAGATTCGCCAGGACGGCCCTCTAGGGCTGGTGACATTTAATTACGATTTTGACATCAACGACAAGGTTCACCATTCAGGCCTCGAAGTCTGGCAAGTGTGCAAAATTGATGGGCAGTGGAAGATCTTGTCCGTTGTCTGGACTATTGATAGTCACAGCTGACAGCCAACAGCGCTCCAGAGAACAAGGCGAGCATCCGCCTGATGGTTGCGCCGGACCGCTGAAGAAAGTGAAATCAGCGAAATCTAGGACAGACGGAAATGACCCCAACTGATTGGTTCCAAGTCGGGGAATTCGCCTTTCTGTGATTCCGAGGTTATCGATCGAGAGGAGTGTCTTCATGGGGACTTTACTTCAGGATGTTCGCTATGGTCTGCGCATGCTGGTTAAGAAGCCCACATTCACGATCGTGGCTGTCCTGACGCTGGCTCTGGGCGTGGGAGCCAACACGGCCATTTTCAGCATCGTGAACGCCGTGCTGCTCCGTTCTCTTCCGTTCCCCGACCCCGACCGTCTCGTAAGGATCTACTTTAACAACCCAGGGGTAGGATTGCGGGGCGTTCGGTTTTCCGTTCCGGAATTCGACGATCTTAGAACGCAGACGGATGTGTTCGAAGATGTGAGTGTCATCGTTTCGGGCCCCACAAACCTGACCGGCGCCGAACAGCCCGAACATTTGGAAATGGTCGAGGTTTCTCCCAAATATTTTTCCATGCTCGGCGCCACTCCCGAACTAGGGCGCTTATTTGGTCACCAGGACTTCGCGCTCGGTTTCGCGCCCGTGGTCGTGATCAGCGATGCCTTGTGGCGCCGATCTTATGGGGCTGATCCTGGCGTCCTCGGCCGCAGCCTCCGCCTCGATAACGATCTATACACCATTGTAGGTGTACTTTCTCCCGGATTTCGCCACCCCGGACCGACCATTCCAGCCGTGGAGGTGTGGATTACCTGCGGATTCAGTGGCGATCCGTACCCAGCGCCAGCGCGTGGTCTGCGCATACTACCAGGGGCAATCGGTCGTCTCAAGCCGGGCCTCACCCCAGCGCAAGCTCAGGCGCGGCTTGATGCCCTGACTGCTAATTTGCGTCGCGAATTTGCGAATGATTACCCTCCGCAAGCCGAATGGACGATTGAGATTCTGCCGTTGCAGCAATCGTTGGTGGGCAAGGTTCGGCCGATGCTGGTCGTGTTGATGGCTGCCGTAATCTTAATCGTTTTCGTCGTGTCTCTAAACATTGGAGCCTGCTTCTGGCGCGCGCCTCTGGACGACAGCAAGAGATGGCAGTGCGCGCGGCGATGGGAGCGAGCGGCGGCAGAATGATTCGGCAGATGCTCACCGAATCGCTGTTGCTGGCTTTCATCGGGGGAATCGCAGGGCTCACGACGGCGGCGATTACGCTGAAAGTCGTCTTGCGATTTGTGCCTGCGAATCTTCCGCGGCTGGGCGAAGTAAACATTGATTGGCGGGTGCTGGGATTTGCGTTACTGATTTCGGTCGCGACCGGGCTACTGTTTGGGCTGGCTCCCGCGATTCATTCCTCGAAGGCGGGACTTGCGAGCACGATGCGCGAGGGCTCGCGCGGCTCGGGCTACAGTGCGAAGGCCGGGCGCATGCGCGATGCGCTGATGGTGTCGCAGCTGGCTTTTGCGGTAGTGCTGATGGTCGGCGCAGGGCTCCTATTGGAAACGCTGCGCGATTTGTTGCGGCAGAATCCGGGCTTCAATCCATCGCAAGTGGTGACGGCGAATATCTATCTGCCGAACCCGAATAATCCGCAGCTCGATTCATATCACACCTTCGCGCAGCAGATTCCGTTTAATCGCGAACTGCTGCGGCGCGCGAACGCGATTCCCGGCGTGGAGTTGGCGGCGATTACGTCCAATTTGCCGGCCGCCGACACAATTAACAACGATTCGGCGGCCTACGGCGCCACGAATCACAATTCGCTGGCAATCGAAGACCGGCCCACGGAATCCTCGGGAGATTTGAGCGCCGAAATTATCCGCATCAGCCCGGATTATTTTCGGGTGATACAAACACCGCTGGTGGAAGGCCGCTTTTTCACCGAAGCCGACGAGAACGGCAAACTGCCCGTGGTAATCATCGATGAGGCGACGGCAAGGCGCTACTGGTGGCCGGATCATGATCCGGTGGGCCGGCGCCTGCGTATCCGGTTGCGTTTCGGGCAGAATCCTGTGAATCCGTGGAGCACCGTGGTGGGCGTGGTGAAAGATATCAAGCACGACGGGCTCGATGTCGATGGCGTGCCGCACCTCTATGTCCCGCTGAATCAATTCGTCGGGCGGACGTTGAGCTTGGCGCTGCGAACTTCGTTGCCGGCGAGCAAGCTGGAGGCGCAAATTCGCGGCGCGATTCAGAGCCTGGATCCGGGGCTGCCGGTGTTCAACGTCACCTCGATGGATGAGGTACTGGATGCATCGCTGGCATCGCGCAGGTTTTCGGCGAATTTGGTAGCGGGATTTGCGGGTGGGGCGCTCTTGCTGGCCTCGATCGGAATTTACGGTTTGCTGGCCTACATGGTCAGCCAAAGATCGCGCGAGATCGGTATCCGCATGGCCCTGGGTGCGCGGCGGGACGACATTCTGAGGATGTACTTGCGCAAGGGGGTCGCGCTTGCTGGCGTGGGCATCGTTGCCGGATTGGTCTTTTCTGCAGCCACTGCGTCCATGATGGCAAGTTTGCTCTATGGGGTGCGCCCCCATGATCCGGCTGTGTTTCTGATCGTGCCTCTGCTTTTGCTGGCAGTGGCCGCGCTGGCTAGCTATCTCCCAGCACGCCGCGCGACGAAAGTGAACCCAATGATTGCCTTGCGCGAGGCATGAACTCGCCGTTTGACCTACATGGTCGGTCGGCGGGCGCACGAGAGTCCGCATGGCGCCGGGAGCCATGCCCTCAACCATTGAAAAAATGATGGTGAGCTGGGGCGCGAAGTCTGGCCGGCATCGGACGGCAATCCGGTTCTTTGCCTTTAAATTCGCTCGCATGAAGGAGTAGGAAGCCAATATCTGTTTATCGGTACGTCCGTCTCGAAGTATAGGAAAAACAAAACTCCGCTAATGCAGCACTCAGCACTCAGGTTCGACACCGGAACCGCACAAGCGCTCCGAGCGATGTAACGGGGCAAGAAAACAACGGGGAGTCGAAAGAGCGTTTTTGGAGGTGGGATTTCTCGGCAGGCGGGCAAACCAATGCAGTCTGTTACCCTGACTTTATACGGAGCTTTAAAATCATTCCGCCAGTATCGGTGGTAGCCGGCGTACCCACTGCATCCGGCGACCCGAGTGGTCGAGCAGCGGGTCCCACCCGAAGTCCCGCTTGATGGAAAGAGCCCAAGGGAGGCGTTTGGGGCGCGGTCGTCGTACCTGGCCGATGATCGAGAAGATTGTTGAGAAGTTTTGGCTTACGACCCGGGGAGCAAACAGTCCAAAATACCGTATGGCGTGCCGATAGGGATCAGGAAGCTGCTTAATCCATCGTTCGATAAACTCTTTGAGCGCATACTTCACCGTTACGATACGCCTTAGCCTTTTGTACTTGCCCCCGGCGATCTGATTGGCAAGCGCTTTCTTTTGAAAGTGCGGCTCCAGCTCCAGCGCGAGCACGACCCGAACAAAATTGTTCCACGCCCGCCGAGGCCGATGGTGGCGAATGATGAACTCAAGCGCCTGTTCGTCAGTGAGCACGTGCTCAATGCACTCAAGGATTGCTTGACCCTCGCTGACCGCATCATGCCAGGCGGCAAAGCCGGAGATGATGATTCCGTTCGTTGTGATCTCGATTGACTCTGAGAATGCAGGCTCTGTGAATCGAATAGGCTGATGGGGTTCGGCCGCCAAGTGGACTAGATTCAATCGAGTCAGAGCCGGGTGGGCATGCAGTTTGTCCGGTGAACGTAGAACCAGTTGACGCGGGCCGTGGCCGTGCCTTAGGAGTGGCAAAGGCGCCGTGACCGGCGAATGGTCCTCTTTAGGAACTTGAGCTTGTTGAAATTCTGCGCTGTTGATTCCCACAACAATCCCACAACAGCAGCTTGTCTTTAGCAGTCTTTACGGTCCCGCCCGTGCGCCTGCTATGCTGCTAAGTCTTTGAATTGCTGTGCGAATTACTCCCTTTCACGGCGGTAACACGGGTTCAAATCCCGTCGGGGACGCCAAAAAATCAAGGGCTTAGAGACATCCTGGCCGTAATTCCCACAACACTCCACAACGTTCGTCAAATTCATGCGTGAAAAGCCGTTCCCGCGCGCATGATCAGGTCCGCCAAAGCTGCTTGTGCCTGGCGTTTCGTTGCTTCGACGGCCTGCTTGTAGCCGTCCATCGTCGTTTGAATGAAGCAGGCCGCAGAAGTTCCTGGACCATTCGTCCCAACGCAGCAGTTGCATCTCCACACGTTCCGAGGGCTTTGTCACACCATTCTCATCCCTATGTTCAGGTAATAGATTTACTGCTCGTCTTCGCGAATGAGCTCTTCGGATCTCCAGCGACACTTCAAGCGGCATTAGATTCGCCAGGGCTTGATCAACCTGCTGCCAATCAAATGGGATGAGTGGAGAGGACATGGGTGCTAAACACCTAAAATTACCATCTCGTGACTGAGAGCGCTCCTAAGCGGCCCGCTTAATGCTGATGATCAGTAGCTCACTGGCTTCCAAACCACAAGATTGTGGAAGGTGATCTGTCTTCCTGAAATCTCTAAATGCAGTGCTGGTGCGCTTTGAAATGAAGTGGTCCAATGACAATGAACTTTCCCGGTAAGTATCGCTCCTTCATCCTTAAACCCCGCTGGCTGGGCCGTTTGCAGGCCGCTCAGACTGTTCCTGTCTGCACCATTGACTGGCGCCATGATGGCTTCCTTCTAGCTAAAGTGCTGTCGACGTGGATTTCCCATTTTGGGAATTGTCACAGATGAAATTATAGTTTCAAGCTATAAATTCACTTGACAACTCATAGGTATAAGAGTGATTGTTGCGCGCACAAAACTTATGTGAAGTGTCCGGTCCTGATCTGAGTCCGGGAAGCTTCAGTCCAGATTGACAAATCATAGCTTCATCCTACTGCGGATCAGTGTGTTTGTATGCGCTAACTATTTCTCGCTTTAAGGTTCCTTATAGATTTCCTTCAATTGACGGAAGAATGCCTTCTTTCTAACCGGAGATAAAGCAGATGCCGAGAAACAACGCGTTTCAATTCTGCCGAGTGGTCTTGGCCTTTGTAGCATTGCTAACGGCCGGAACAACTTTGGCTCGAGCCGGAAGTTTTACGGCATTTGGGCCGCAGGACTATGCGCGTGGCACAGGCGCTCCGGTCACCGTAACCAATACCTTTTCCGTGCAAAACCCGAACGCGCCGTACACGCTGAAGGTGTTTAACGGCGGACTGCACGACGATGTAACAGAATTGGTATCCAGCAGCGTAATCACGGTGAATGGCGTTGACGTCATTGGACCCAGCAATTTCAATCAAAACGTGACTGAAGTGGACGTGCCGGTTACGCTTCACGCAAGCAATACAATTTCAGTTCAGGTCAGGGGGGCACCGGGCGGCCTGCTCACGATCCAGATTGTCGGGACCGACAACGACCCGCCGATCATTCACGCGGCAGTCTCTCCGGCCGCTAACGCCGCCGGCTGGAACAACTCGCCGGTCACGGTCACGTTTACATGCAGTGACGCGACTTCCGGAATTGCGAACTGTCCGCCGCCGCAAGTGGTAAGCAACGAGGGTGCAAACCAGATTGTGGGCGGAACAGCCACCGACGTTGCCGGCAACTCGGCGAATGTTTCAGTTACAGTCAACCTGGATAAAACTCCCCCGGGCCTGAAGATCACGTCTCCCGCAAGTGGTTCAACCATAAATTTGAGCACGTCTACCATCAGCGTGACTGGTTCGGGCAGCGACCAGCTGTCTGGCCTATCGGGTATCACCTGCAACGGAACTCCGGCTGTTATTTCTGGCCAGGGTTTTGTCTGCAAGCTTTCGCTCGTCCAGGGAGCCAATTCCATTCCTGTCATAGCTACCGACGTGGCGGGAAACTCGACTACCTCAACGCTAAACCTCACGTACGCCCCGGCCCCGCTGGTGGCCATCACTACTCCCGCTAACCTGAGCGTCACTAACCTGACGCCGGTCACGGTGAACGGCACGATCAATGATCCCGCAGCGACCCTGACAATCAATGGAATCAATGCTCCGCAGAGTTCGGGCAGCTTTTCCATTCCTGTTCCTTTGGTCGAGGGACTCAACGTTCTGACTGCCGTGGCAAAAAATGCGGCTGGAATCGCGAGCACGGCAACCGTCCAAATCACTCTGGATACCACGCCTCCGCACATTACCGTGGACGCTCCCGCGGACGGGTCCGTTACCACCGACGCGACCGTGACTGTCACAGGTTTGGCAAATGACATTGTTGTGGGGACGGTGAATGCCCAGGATGTTCAGGTAACTGTGAACGGGATCCCCGCCCAGGTAGCCAATCGCACCTACGCTGCCGTCGCGGTGCCGCTCACGGTGGGCAAGAACACGATTCAGGCCGTCGCGCGGGACCGTGCCGGCAACGGCACCACCACGAGCGTTAGCGTTACTCGCGTGCTGCCCTCGCAACCGCCTGCGCCCGCGATCGGAACAGCCGTCATCACCCAGTCGCTTGCGGTGGTATCGGGCAACAATCAGACAGGCACGATCGCGACAAAATTGCCGGCGCCTCTGGTAGTCACCTTGACTGACTCAGCCAATCATCCGCTGGCGAACCAAACTGTAGTATTCAAGGTCACGGGAAATAATGGCGGCGTCTCTCCAGACGCTTCCACCGCTCCCTCGCCCGCCCTGGCGGTGAGCACGGATGCGAATGGCCACGCGCAGGTTTTGTGGACGCTCGGTGAACGCTCAGGTGCAGGCATCAACAGTGTGCAGGCTTCCGCGCCTCTGGCGGTGAGTTCTGTAAATTTCACGGCGACCGGCGTTGCCGCCAGTGCGGCCACCATTGTTGTGGATTCCGGCAACGCCCAGGTGGGCGTTTTGGGCGCGCCGTTGGCATTTCCGTTTGTGACCGCGGTGGTTGATTCCGGGCACAATCGAGTTCCTGGCGTTCCCGTTGTTTTTACGGTCAAACGGGGCGGCGGGAACATTGGCGGCGCCTCAAGCCAGACTGTGACCACCGACAGCAACGGACGCGCCATCGTCGTGCTGAACCTGGGTACCGAGGCGGGGAACGACAATAACGTTGTGGAAGCAACTTTCCCGGGCAATGCGGGCATATCCGCATCGTTTGTTGCTTCGGCCCGGGCACCGGCCGATCCGGCGAACACATCCATCAGCGGCGTCGTACTGGATAACAGCAACAACCCGATCGTGGGCGCCACGATGCGGCTGTTCCAGACGAATCAGGGGAACGTTAACAATCTTCCTCAGCAAATCGGCACACCGGTAGCCACGGATGCGAAAGGGACATTCTTGATTCAGCCGGCGCCCGTGGGCTTCTTCAAGCTGATGGCGGATGGGACAACTGCCACTAGCTCCCTGAGTTATCCGACGCTTGAATACGACATCGTGACCGTCCCCGGAAACAACAATACCGTGGGAATGCCCATCTACCTTCCGGCCCTCGACACGGTGAATAAGCTTTGCGTTGATGAAACCCACGGCGGCACATTAACCCTGCCGCAGGTCCCGGGCTTTTCCTTCACCGTTCTGCCCGGGTCGGCTACCTTCCCCGGCGGCGCGCGCACGGGCTGCGTCACCGTGACGCCGGTGAACGGCGACAAAGTGCCCATGGAGCCCGGGTTTGGCCAGCAGCCGCGGTTCATCGTGACCATTCAACCGGTGGGAACCAAATTTGACCCTCCGGCGCCGATTACGCTTCCCAATGTTGACGGCCTGGCGCCGAACGCCGTCACCGAAATGTATTCCTACGATCACGATCTAAGTATGTTCGTGGCCATTGGCACCGGGACGGTCAGTGCCGATGGATCAGCGATTGTCTCCAATCCCGGAGTGGGCGTGCTCAAGGCGGGATGGCACTGCGGAGGCAACCCCAATTCGAGCGGCGGCGCAGCGCCCGTATCGGTCTCCATCACCTCAACCCAGTCGCCACAAGTTGAAGTTGGAAAGACCGTCACGATTACCGCTTCGGGAAGTCCCTTGCCCGGTACCTACAGTTGGTCGAGCAGCGACACGACGATTGCCACCATCCAGTCATCCACGGACGGAACAGCCGTGATTCTTGGAACAGGAGTCGGGACCGCGACGATCACGGTTACCTTCACCTGCCAGTCCGGGGCCACCGCCACGGCCACGGTGGACGTAAAAGTGACGACCGCCGACATCGTCATGATCGGGTGGGTCAATTCCAGCGCCATTACTTTGCCAAGCGGCGCCAGTTTCCTTCTGCGTATCGATATAAACACTCCGCTGATCTGTTCGGCCTTGTTGCTCGACTGGGTTGTTGGATTGCCGACGGACCTGTTTGGCCAGGCCGAGGTCGACTACGCTAACGCGTTCCTGCTTATCCATTCGGGGAACGCGCAGCCTCCGGCGACGATCAATCCGGACGCCCAACTCGCGGCCGGCGATTTCCGCCTGTTCAACCGCTTACAGGCAACGTACTCTACATCCGGCGGCACTGTTTCCAACTTCTCGGCCATTCACAGCAACACTCAAGTTGGCACCACGCCGGATCCCTGCGGCTTGGTGGGAAATGCTTCGGGTCAGACCCATCCTTCAAGCGGCTCCAACGGGGTGACCTCTTCCGGCACGGCTGTATACCAGCTTGCAGAAGGCCGCCTTGGCACCCTGGGTCAGCGCGTGAACCATACCATCAACGGCACGACCACACCCTGGATCTGGAGCGTCATTCGCTTTGACATTTCAGGCAATCCCGACACTTCCGATCATTCGATCTTCCCTACGTTCTACGTGTACCAGGATGGATCGCTGATTGCGACTTACCCGCAGAGCGCTCCAACAGCGTTTATACCGCTGGGAGACACTTATCAGAGACTGCCCTCGCAAATCCAATGAGACATATGCATATCACTGGTATCTCGTTCGGCAAGTGGCTGGGCACATGGTTAGGATGTGCCCTGCTATGTGGGGCGCTATCCCCGGTTCTTTTGGCCCAGGCTGGACAGACCCGCCCGAAGAGCGTTGACGATGCGATCAACGAGGTCAAACAGGGACAGGTCAATCCGGTGGCCCTGCAACGCATTGCCAGGGCCGGCGCCGTGGATGCCATTCCGCTCCTTCATCAGCAATTCGAACGTACTGACGAAGACCTTCTGAAAGACGCTATAGCCAGCGCCCTGGTCAGGCTTGGTGATAAAGATCGGACCTACTGGGACTTTCTGGAAACTCACGCCCGGGAGGTGATTCAAAGCGATGTTCCCTTTCCCGTTCCGTTTGACACGCAGGGAAACACCGTAAAGAAGCAATTCGCCCAGGAATTTTTGGAGTGGGCAAAGACCAACCACATTGACCCGCAGGCAGCCGCCACGGCCCAGATGCAGACGGTCCCCGCCCAGATCAGCTTCCTGGCTGCAACCGGCGACCCAAGAGGACTGGAGTTGCTGCGGAGAGCGATGGCCTCCCGCAACTACTTTGTTCAGGCCATTGCAGCAAGAGGGTTGGCGAAGCTCCAGGATGTAGATTCCGTGCCTTTGATTATTACGGCCTGCAAGCGGGCCCCCGCGGAAGCTGCGGCGCTCATTGCGCGCTCTCTGGTGTTTTTCAACACTGCCCAGGCGCAAAGCGCGGCCGAGACTTTCATCAAAAACCGGGAAGTGCTGGACGAACTCCGCAAACTCAGTAGGGATAAGGGAGCTGACGCATTGTTCTAGGGAATTCCCCCGGTTCGATGCCCGTTAGACCGTTGGCTGAATCTGGAAAAAAGGTAGATGAAGGTGGCTATGGCACAACGCATCTTGTCCAAATCGATGAACGCCGCTGTCGTGGTCCTGGGTTTCCTGCTGGCAGCCATGGGCGTCGCAAACGCTCAACTGAACGAGAACTGTACGGTCAGCATTCTGAACCGCACTGCCCAGGCGCAGGCGGATGGCAGTTGGACCATTAGCAATATTCCCGCAGGATTCGGGCTGGTGCGGGCCAGAGCCACGTGTGTGCAGAATGGAATAACCCAGTTCGGCCAGTCGGACCTGTTTCAGATCGCGGCGAACCAGATCAACGGTTTCAACGCCAATATCAGGCTTGGAAATACAACTCCTATTCCGGTCGCTCTTACCGTGCAGGCCCCAACCACCACCCTGAGCCAGGCCGGCGCTACGGAACAGCTCACCACCACCGCAACATACGCCGATACAACCGTAAAGGATGTCACTGCCGCCGCAGCCGGCACGCAATATACGGTGAGCAATCCTGCCATTGCTACCGTCAGCGCCGGTGGCCTGGTCACCGCGGTCAGCAGTGGGACCGTAGTCATCCAGGCGGTCAACGAAGGACGGCAAGGCATTACCACGATCCGGGTGCTTGTTGCCGGGGCCTCTCATGGAGGCATTCCCGACGACTGGGCGATTGCGCACGGACTCGACCCGAATGATCCCGCGATGCCCTTTGAGGACCCGGACCACGACGGGCTGACGAACCTGCAGGAGTTTCAGAACGGCACCGATCCGCACAATCCTGATACCGACGGCGATGGCCTTACCGACGGCCAGGAAGTGCTGATCTATCACACCAGCCCGTTGCTGCTCTCTACGGACGGTACCGGCATCCCGGATGGAATCGAGGTCCAGACAGGAACCCTTGGAGGTTCGCTCACCGCCAAACTGGCCGCCGCGCTGAAGACGCTGGAAGTGAAACCCAGCACCTTCGTGCTCACTGTCAACACAATTCAGGGTCAGGCGTCCCAGCAACTGAGCGTTTTGGGTCATCTCATCGATGGCAAGACCACTCTCGACCTTACCTCCACGGCAGAAGGTACGAACTATTCTTCGAGTGATCTCACGGTCTGCAACTTTGGCTTGCCTGATGGCAACATTTTCGCGGGCTCTAACGGTTCCTGCATCATCACCGTCAGCAACAACGGCTTCAGCGCGCAGGCCACTGCAGTGGTGCGGACTTTTGCGCCCACGGCGCTGGCATTCATCAGTATTCCGGGCTTCGCCAATGGTGTGGACGTGAACGGCAACTTCGCCTTTGTGGCTGCCGGCGCTTCCGGCCTGCAAGTGGTGAATGTGAGCGATCGCAGCCATCCCGTAATCGCCGGTTCGCTGGCGCTGGCGGGCAATGCCAATGACGTCAAGCTGTCGAGCAATCTCGCCTACGTTGCCGCGGGCAGCGCGGGCGTACATATCATCGACGTTAGCAATCCGCTCGCCCCCGTCAGGTTGGGAACGCTGAGCACCGGTGCAAACGCTCTGGATATTGTGGTTCGTGGCACCAAGGCTTACGTGGCCAACGGATCAAATCTGTTGATCGCCGACGTGACGAACCCGGCCTCACCGACCCGCATATCCACCCTGCCACTGACCGGGACCATTCAGGGGCTGGACGTAGACACGCAACGCAATCTGGCGGTGGTCGCCGCCGGGACGAGTGGCATCTATACCGTCGACATGTCGAACCCTGCCGCGCCCGTTCTTCTCGGCAGGACATCTACCGGCGATGCGCGGGATGTGGCTCTCCAGGGCAACTTCGCCTTTGTTGCGGACTTCCTGAACAGCACCACGTCGGTCGATATCACGTCGCCAGCAACGCCGATTGTCCTGTCGCACATTCTCGACCCGAACCTCGGCGGATTCCTGCAGGACATCGTCCTTTCCGGCAACTTCGCTCTGGCAGCGGACGTGAAGTTCGTGAACGGCATTCCGATCACCGACATATCGGATCCGCATAACCTTACCGCGCGCGCCATCCTTAATTTCCCGCAGCGTGATGACAACGGCATGGGAATTGCCGCCGATGGCAACTTCGTGTATCTGGTCACCGAGCACAACAATCTCGGCAAGTTCGGGTCGGTGGGTGACAGCCGGCTCTACATCGGACAGTATCTGGCCCAGGTGGACAACAAAGGCATTGCTCCCACGGCGGCCATCACCTCTCCGGCTGCGGGCAGCACTGTCATTCAAGGGGCCACGCTGCCGATTACGGTCAGCGCCACAGACGATGTGGCAGTCGCGGCCGTCAACTTCCTGGTGAACGGCCAGGTGGTATTCACGGCAACCTCATCGCCTTACCAGTTCAACTTTACGGTGCCTCTCAACGTGACATCTCTCACGCTTAGCGCCACCGCAGTTGATTTGGGCGGGAACATAGGCACGGCGCCAAACGTCTTGGTCAACGTGATACCTGATCCGGGGACCACGGTCATCGGTCGTGTCCTGGACAAGAACCAAAACCCGGTCGCCGGAGCCACGGTCACAACGGTCGGTGGAAAGTCATCAACCACCGGCGTGGATGGAAGGTTCTCCATCAGCGGAGTTCCGACCGTGCAAGGCAGCATCTCAGTGAGAGCTGTTGGAACAGTGAACGGGACATCCAGAAGCGGCAACTCTGCCAGCGTGTCGCCGGTTGCGGGCGGAACCACGGACGTTGGCAACATTACCCTGGGTGGAGGCTTTATCGTCGTTGCCAATACCAACTCCAATACGGCGACGGTCATCGATCCTTCTTCAGCCCCGCCGACAGTCGTGGCAACGTTACCGACCGGTGGCAGTTTCCCAATCGGCGCTTCTGAAACCCCTGATGGAACGACCGCGCTGGTCTCGAATTTCAGCTCGGGATCTGTGACCATCATTGATCTCACCAAAACGCCGCCGGTAGTCAGGGGAAATCCCATTTCCATTGGAACGCTAACGGAAAGCACGGCTATCACCAGTGACAGCCGGTTCGCCATCACGGCGGATGGAAGCGGCTCCGCAACGAATGTTTCTGTCATTGACATCGCCAGCGGCGCCATCCTCAGCACGGTGAGCATACCGGCGACCGCCGTGGCTATTACGCCGGACAACCGGACCGTAATCCTTGGCGATGACACCAACAACCGGTTCTCGATTCTGGCGCTCTCGACGCAGGGAATTTTGACGGATACAGGAGTTCGCGTGCAGAATACGCAGGGCAACGGGCAGCGCACCCTTGCCATAGCTCCGAATGGTCATTTCGCCCTGGACACCAATCTGTCCGGTTCCATGACGATCCTCAAGATCGATCCAGTGACCGGAGTTACCATAAGGGGATCGGTTCCCCTCTGTTGCAGTCCCAGCGGCGTTACGTTCGCGCCGGACGGAAGTAAGGCCTACGTGTCCATGACCAACTCAACCGTGGCAGTGCTCAACATAGATACTGCCGATAACGTTACTGATTCGGGAATACGGATTTCCATTCCCGGTGGCACGCCGGAGACTTTTTACGGAACCCCAGGCATTGCGGTCTCGGCTGATGGCACGCGCCTATACGTCTCCAATCCGTTTTCCAATACCATCACCCTTGTCGATACAGCAACCAACGCGATTGTGGGGACCGTTCCCGTAGGTAGCGGACCCGCCGGAATTGGGGTTCCAAGATGAGCAGGCAGGCCTGCATCGCCATGAAATGGCTGCAAGGGAAAAGATCGAGCTGGGCTGGGCACGGGGGAAAAGGGAGGAATTGATCCATGAGAAGAAGCGGCGTATCTAAATCGTGGTTGGTCCCGGTGGCGGTGGTCTTGCTTGGTCTGCTATGGGCGATCTCAGCCTTTGCTGATGCCAAAGCCGACATCTCCATCAGTCCCCAGGGGGCCTGTGCCGGCGGGGGAACAACGTTTGTGATCACCAACAACAACGCGAACAGTGGCATACACGCCACGGTCACGCGGAACGATTCGCAAACCGCGACTTCCACCACGATCGATATTTCTCTCCTGGCCGGTGAACAAAAAGTCCTTGGCTGCGCTCCCCAGGGCCCGGCGGGGAATTTTCTGGTTAAGTGGCAGGTCCAGAGCGCACAGTATCAATAGGTTCTGGAAGGCGTTTTGACCGAGCCGGGAAAGAACCTGAATTCGGCAAGCTAATTCTGAAGTAAGAGGTGTAGTCTCCATGGTATCGGCCAAGGGTTCCTGCATTGCATTCGTTGTGATTGGCTTGGTCGCATCAGGCATTTCTGCCGCTGCGCAGACGCAGAAGCCGTCACGCATCGGTCGCGAAGTCGCCATTCCCCGCCACTTGCAGGACGATGAAGAATTCTCGCTGCCGCTCAAGGACTTGCTTGATTACGGCAAAAACCTCTTCATGGCGAATTGGACTGACCAGGAGGGGGCTGGACGGCCGCGGACGAAAGGAAACGGGACCGGACTAGCGGACCCTTCTCAGCCGCTGGTTGGCGCACGCGCCTGGAACCGTATCTCCGGCCCTGACGCCAATTCCTGCTATGGCTGTCACAACATGCCGTACGGCATCCCGGGAGGAGGAGGCGACTTCACCACCGGCGTTTTCGTCCTGGCCCAGCGATTTGATTTCGCTACGCTTGACCGGTCAGACTCGCTTCCTGCCAAAGGGACCGTGGACGAGGAAGGAAAGCCCGTCACCATCCAGAATATCGGCAATCTGCGGGCCACCACTTCCATGTTCGGAGCAGGATATCTGGAAATGGTCGCCCGGCAAATGACTGCCGAACTGCAGGCCATTCGCGATTCTCTTAAGTTGGGTGAAACGAAACCATTGATCGCCAAAGGAGTGTCTTTTGGAGAGCTCACCCGAAAAAAAGATGGCTCATGGGACACGAGCAAGGTAGAAGGGCTTCCGCGGGCGAGCATCGTCGCTCCCACACCCGTGGACCGTCCCAATCTGATCCTGCGGCCATGGCACCAGGCGAGCAACGTCGTCTCATTGCGCGAATTCAGCAACACAGCATTCAACCAGCACCATGGAATGCAGTCGAGTGAACGCTTTGGATTAGACAACGACCCGGACGGGGATGGCTTTAAGAATGAGTTGACGCGCGCGGACATCACCGCCGTCACCCTATTTCAGGCCACCCTGGCGGTGCCCGGTCGCGTGATTCCCAATGATCCGGAAATTGAACAGGCGGTGCTGAATGGCGAGAAGGTCTTCGACCGCGTTGGCTGCTCCTCTTGCCACGTCCCAAAATTGCCGCTCGATCATGACGGCTGGGTATTTACTGAGCCGAATCCTTACAATCCCCCCACGAATCTCCGCCTGGGAACGATAAAAAATATCAAAGTTGACTTGAACAGCCATGACCTGCCATTGCCCCGTCTTGCGCCGGACCCGGTCCGGCCCGGTGTAACCTGGGTCCCGGCATTCACGGATTTCAAGCTGCACGATATTTCCGACCCGAGCGAGGCCGGCGAACCGCTCGACCAGAACCAGACGCCCTGGACCAAACGGTTTCGTCAGGGCAACCGGCGTTTCCTGACGAAGCGCTTGTGGGGCGCTGCCAACGAACCGCCGTTCTTCCATCATGGTTTATTTACTACAATGAGGCGCGCGGTCCTGGCCCATTCTGGCGAGGCGCTTCAGTCCCGGCGTCAATTCGAGCGCCTGGACGCATACGATCAGGACTCACTGATCGAGTTTCTCAAGTCTCTCCAGGTCCTTCCACCGGGAACGGCATATTTGGTGGTAGATGAGAATTTCCGGCCAAGACAGTGGCCGCCCCCGGCGCCAAACTCGGTGAACGCAGCGACCAAAAGCTCTCGTTAGTTTGCGATGCGCGAAGTCTGTTCCAGCCAGTGACGCCGTCTGCGACTTTATGCTTTGCGGTCGAAGGTGTTTATGACATGCTGGCAGGCGATATTCCGTGACCATCGCCGGAACGCTTCTGGTTCTCAGTCCTCTGGACCTGCTTATCGGAGGGCCGAAAGGGTGGCGCACCGACTTTTATTGTTATGGTGATTCTTGGCTTCTTGTTAGTACTCGTCCTCTGCCTCTATGGGATGTGGCGACTCTCCGCCCGAACTCCAGGCCAGCTCTATAGCTGGCCAGTCGTATGGCGCTTGGCTTGTCTCATTGCCGCATTGCGCATTGCCGCTATCTGGCTAGGAATAGCTGGGCTTCAGCGTAGCGACTGGGTACAGGTTCCGGCGTATTTCCTGTTGATGGCAGGGTTGCCGGATATATATGTCGTTAGGGCAGCACGGGCCGACCCACTGCGGTGGGGGATATTCGCCAGCCTGGTACTGGCGGCTACCAGTCTCGCTTGGTCTGCCGCTTTCCTCTGGCTCGCGCAATGGCTTCGGAGCAAACCAGCCACGCGAGGTGACGCGACCTGAAAACGGTGTGTGGATAGTGACGAAAGTCCAACCTGGGTCCGGAGTAACGCAAACGGCGAAGCCCCAGCCTGCCCTACTTTGAGGTTTGCGCCACGCTGCGGAGCTTGTCCAAAGGAGTGGCGTCCGTGATCTGGTAGTCCTTATATTCGATGGTGAAATCAGCGTGGCCGCCGAGGCGTACTGAGGTAACGCTGTGATTGTGTGCAGGCAGCCAGAAATCGTTCACCTTCATGTTGACTTCTTCGATCTTGGTATCTTTGATCCAAAAAGAGGGGTTCTTCGAAGGCTGGGCCTCAATCCGCGCCACGGCAAATGCCTGGGCATCCACCCAGATGCGCCCCTCAAAGAGAAACTTGTTTTTCGTCTTCGGCTTCA
Source organism: Terriglobia bacterium (assembly GCA_020072815.1). Classification (NCBI taxonomy): domain Bacteria; kingdom Pseudomonadati; phylum Acidobacteriota; class Terriglobia; species Terriglobia bacterium. The sequence continues at coordinate 27,178 of JAIQGE010000017.1, forward strand.
CACCCAGAACGTAGAACGAACCGCTGGGCGACTCTTCAAAACCCGCCAGGGTGAAGTCATAATTTTCCGCGTTGATGGCGGTATGCTTCCGGCTTTCAAAAGCCTCTTGTTCGCTTTCCAAGAGCTTCTTGAACACCCTGTTGATCAGCAGCTTGGATCCCGAGGAAGAAACCACGGTGAATTCCTTGGTGGCGGGCGAACGGTACTTAATGCTCACCACCATCTCCGCGTCTCTGGCGCCGGGAAATCCCCGGTATTCGAGACGGTAGACCCGCGTCGCTTCATAGGCACGCAGGGCGTGGGCGCGCTCCTGGTTCATCTGGACCAGGTTTTCGACCACTTGTTCCGCCGTGAGCTTGGAGCGTTGGCCTGGGGCATCGGCTTGCTGCCCCATCGCGGGCTGGTGCAACGCAACATAGAGGGAAAGGATGAGAAGAAAAACACCGGGATGGAGACGGGGCATCGTGTCAATTCTCTGGGCTTTATTTCGGGCCACTACAAACGAAGCGGGGCGTGAAACGAACAATCATTTACTTTTAAATCATGACACACGCAGACGGAACAAACTGTGCTCAATTGAACAGTTTCGTAAACCCTCTGCCCTATTCGCACTTTTGGCGCCTCGCCCGAAATTCACAAGCCGCGGCTCCCAGCTAATCATGAAGGACGATATTCAGCAGGGAACCGTGCACGCGGATTTCCCCGTTGTATTCAATAAAACCCAGCTTGCGGAAACGATTCATGAAGAAATTGACTCGCGCCCGGGTGGTGCCCACCATCTCCGCCAGCACTTCCTGGCTTATTCTGGGGATCACCGGCTCCGGTTTGCCTTCTTTGCCAAACTGCGCGAGCAGCAGAAGAATCCGGGCCAAGCGTTTTTCGCTGGAATTGAAAAGCTGGTCTACCAGGTCTTCCTGCACGCGAGCGTTGCGGGCCAGCAGGTAGGAAACGAAAATGTCAGAAAAGGTGTGTTCGCGATGCAGCACGCGTATCATCGCCGCCTTTTCAATCTTGAGCACTTCAACCTCGGTGATGGCCACGGCACTGGCGACGCGCCGCGGCTGCGAGGCTGCGATGCACTCTTCGCCCACAAAATCCCCCGGGCCGAGTATGGCGATGGTGGCTTCTTTACCGCTCTTGGAAACTACCAGGAGCTTGATCTTGCCTTTCTGGATATAAAACACAGCATTCGCAGGATCGCCCTGCGAAAATATCGCCCGTTTCTTCTGCAGACGAACAATGCTCCGTCCCAGGCCGGTTTCTGAAAGAAAGGTCTCTGGATTGAAACTGGCTCGCTTTTTCAGCGGGATATTAATGTTTTGACCCTCCCATGTTTCCCTAGAAATACATTCCTGCCGGGTAGAGCATCGCTCAAGGCCCTCTCCCCTGAAATCATAAAAAAGATACTACCTATCTGGAAGGCCCATCAAGCTTTCGTACACAGCTATTTAGGTTTGCGGAAATCGGTTGCCTTGCAAAAGCTAAAGATGCGGAAACTGTGCAAAAGAGGACAGCCTTGCAGGCAGGGCCTTATTTATATTACCCGCCAATAGCTGCGCTGCGCTCTGGAGTTTCGGTGCACCCGGCAGGACGGTTTGGGCGAACCGAGCCCCGGGTTCTGAAACTCCTGAGCGTACTACCCGGACCAACCATGAAAAAGCTCTTTTGCGGGAGCTTTTTCTTTTTAGCGATCGAAGCAAACAAAGCACGCTTGTTAGGTTGCCGGCGCAAACTCGCAAGCGACGTTGCAAAAAATAAATCGGCGGCTAGCCGGGGAGAACTTCTTGCTCCGGCTGCTTCCCTTCGGGGCGAAAACTCAAGCCGGTCCACTGTCCCAACACCAGCGCCAGGTAGGCCGGACCTAAGAGCAGATATCGGCGCCAGAGACGGCGCGGTTCCAGGCAGAGGCGGAACAACCACTCCAACCCGTGGTCTTGCATCCACTTGGGGGCCATGCGCAGCGTGCCGGCAATGAGCGGGAAGGCCGCTCCGACGGCCAGAATCGGCACGTTCAAGCGGTCGCGAAACTCGTAAGCCCAAACTTCCTGGCGGGGACAGCCCAGGCCGGCAAAAACAATCTGGGCGCCCGACTGTTTGATCCTAGCGGAGATTTGGTCCGCGGTTTCCGGGCTGATGCGAACGAACTGTGAAGGCTCCGCGCCGGCGATCTTGATTCCGGGAAAGCGCTGCCGCAGGCTGGCGCACAAGAGTGTGATGACTTCTTGCGTGCTTCCGTACAAGTAGACCGAAATACCTTCTTCGGCCGCGCGCTGGATCACGTCCAGGGTGAGGGCGGGGCCGTAAACGCGCTGGCGAAGACCAACGGAGTGGAGAAGGTTGAGCGCCCAGCGGACCGGCTGTCCGTCAGCCACGACCAGATCGAGGTGGTTCAAACGGTAGCGATGAGTGACGTCCAGTACTCCGCTCATCACCCCGTGCACCGCCAACGCGGATACTGAAAAACCGCGGCCCTGCCGGGCGGCCTCCATCACCATCTCGATGGCCGTCTGGCGGTCAATGCCGTCCACCAGCACGCCAATCAGGTTGTTTTTGGAGGAAGATTTCATGCTTGTGCTGATCGCGTCAACAAGCCCCGGCGTTCGAGTTCCTGGTCATGCATCTCGCGGAGAATGGCCGGCACGTCATATTGCAACGCGTAGCCAGGATAGTGCGACTGAAACTTCCTGATATCGCTGATCCACCAGATATGGTCGCCGGTGCGGTGCGAGGGCACATACTCCCAGGCCAGTTTGCAGCCGGAAATCTCCTGGCACAGGGCAATGGCTTCCAGCATGGAACAGTTGGAGAACCTGCCGCCGCCGATGTTGTAGACTTCCGCGGGCCGGGGCTTGGAAAAAAACATGGCGAAGGCGCGAATCAGATCAGAGCTGTGCAGGTTGTCCCGCACTTGCTTGCCATTGTATCCAAGGACCTTATACGGCGTTCCGGCCACCGTGCACTTCATCAAGTAAGCCAGAAAGCCGTGGAGTTGCGCACCGGAATGGTTGGGGCCGGTCAAGCAACCGGCGCGGAAACAAACCGTCTTCATTCCATAGTATCGGCCATACTCCTGCACCATGACGTCGGCGGCCACTTTGGAGGCGCCGAACACGCTGTGCAACGATTGGTCAATGGACATCTCTTCCGTGATTCCAAACGCGGCAAACTTGTGGTTTTTGTCCAGCTCCCAGCGCGACTCCTGCTCCACCAGCGGCAAATGGTTGGGCGAGTCGCCATAGACCTTGTTGGTGGACGTGAAAATAAACGGGGCGTCCGGACAAAACTGGCGGGTCGCTTCCAGCAGGTGCAGCGTGCCGCAAGCGTTCACTTCAAAATCAGTCATCGGCTCCAGCGCCGCCCAGTCATGCGAGGGCTGGGCCGCGGCATGGACCACCAAAGAAATGTCACGACCGAATTTCTGGAACAAGCTGAGGATGGCCTGGCGATCACGCACGTCAACCGCATAATGCCGGTAGCCTGGGACGGATGCCATCAGCTCCTTTTGCAGCCATTCGGTGGAAGCTTCCGCGCCAAAGAAATATTTGCGCATGTCATTATCTATGCCAACGATGCCGAGGCCCTGTTTGGCAAAATAACGGACCGCTTCTGACCCAACCAGCCCTGCAGAACCGGTGATGACCGCGATACTCAAGCTCCCTCCTGGGCTGAACACGCCGAAATCTTAGGCTTTCTGGCGACCATCCACATGCGATGACACAATCTGGTTAGCTAACAGTTTGACTGAGAATAACATGGAAACACGGCTACGGAACCATCTCCTGCCAAGCGGAAGTTGGGCCCGCAACGCGTGACTCAAAGCGTTCGTCGAATGAACAGAGTTGCCGCCGCAGCACGCAAGGGCCGGGCATCAACCACGCGCGGCCTGAGCCTGGCGATAAATGCTGAGGAGTATTCGCGCGCTGAAGGCCCCGGTATATTTCTCATCAAAAGACGCCAGCGCTCCTTCCCTGAGCGCGCGGAGCTGCTCAAGGTTGCGCGAACACCACTCCACTTGCGCGCGGAGAGAGGCGGCATCGCCCGGCGTGAAGTGAAAACCGTTTTTGCCCGGCACGACCATGGAAAGCATGGGGCCGATGGCCGAAGCCAGCACGGGTGTCCCCACGGCAAAGGCCTCCATAACGGTGCGGCCCATGGTCTCTTGCCACCTAGAAGGGAAAACGAGAAGCTCGGCCCGGCGCATCAAGTCCATCACTTCTGCCGGTGACTTGCTGCCCAGGTATTCGACAGCCGGGTTGGCCGGGCATGACGCGATCACCAGGTCTTTCAGCGGACCATCGCCAACGATCTTCAGCGGGACCGGCTTGCTGGCCGCTTTCCAGCCGTCAAGCATGGTGGCGATGCCCTTTTCCGGACTCAATCGCCCAACGTAAAGCGCATAGCCACCACCGCCGGCGCCGGGCGAAGGCGCAGGATCCAAAAAGTTGGGCTTCACCGCGACCTTTTCCGACGGCAAGCCGGCGGAGATGTATTTGTCGCGGGCAAATTCGGAGACGGCAATGTACATATGCACTTTGCTGGACCAGGTCCCCATCATGTTGTGCAAGCCAATCATTCCTGCCACCACCGCGCTGCCGGCACGGCTGTCACGGTAGCAGCGGTGGACAATTCCCGGCCACGGAAACGTCCTGCCCAAGCAGTCTTCACACACGTGGTTGTCGCGAAACAAAAATGAGTTGATGCAAAAAAGACGGTAGTTGTGCAAAGTCTGCACTACCGGGACCCGGCAGCGCGAAGCGGCGTAATACACAGATGGAGACCACAAGGGGAAAAAATTCTGGACGTGGAGGATGTCATAGTCGCCCGCGTGCAGTTCTTTTTCGACGCGGACGCGGGAGCGCGAAGACCACAGCGTGCCGATGGCCGTCCTAGTCCTGCCTAACTCGGCGATGGCGCTGTTGTCCTGCTCCAGCAGCGCCACCTGCTGGCCGTGTTCGCGCAGCAACGCAACATCGGCGGCGGTGGCGTGGTCTTCCCCGCCGGAGACCAGGTAACGGTTGTGAAGCATCAACACTTTCATCCAGACCTGCGTTCTCTCATAAGCTGGTGTTTTCCTTGGGCAGCTTGGCTGTACAGCCCGCCCATGCACCCTTATATAAGGACCAGACTCTACGCCAGTCGAGCCTGGCAGCGAAAAACAGGGTTCGGTAGACCATCCAGGCGCAAAAGAAAGGCATTTTGATGGGCCACAGGCGGAGGGGCAAGTGCTTGCGCGCGAAGATGATGTTGTTTCGCGCCAGGTAGAATTCGATGAACCCGCTGCGCTGGCCCTTGTCGGTGACGTAGTGCTCCTTGTGCCAAATGACGGCTTGCGGGACGTACATGCCTTTGTATCCGGCCTGCACCGCCCGCAGGGACCACTCAATATCTTCGTAAAAGTGAAAATAAACTTCTTCGAACACGCCGATGCGGCGCACCACTTCCGCCTTGGCCAGCAGCGCGCATCCGGAAAGAAACGTCACTTCGCGAAGCTGGTCAAATGAGCCGTCATCACGCTGGCGAAGCCCGACGATCTTGGGGAACAATCTCCAGCGCTTGTGGATGCCTCCGGCATAGTTCAGGCGGGCAGGAGGATCAAAGAAATAAATTTTGGGGTTCAAGAGGCCGATCCGGTGGTCGCTCTCAGCAACGCGCATCATCTGGCTGAGAAAATCCGGAGCAACAACCGTGTCATTGTTCAGCAGCAGCACGTAGTCGGCGCCGCGGCTGAGGGCGTTGCGCATGCCCACGTTACAGCCGGCGGCAAATCCCAGGTTGACTTGGTTGCGGACCAGCAGGATTTCAGGGGCCGCTTCCGCAAGCTGGTCAGCGGACGAATCCGCCGAGCCGTTGTCCACCACCACCACTTCGTAATTGCGGTAGTCCAGCTTGCGCAGAGACTTCAGACAATCCAGGGTCACCGCAAAACTGTTCCAGTTAAGAATAATGATGCTCACCCTGGGCTCGCGCGCCAGCGTGGCTCCCTGGTTCGGCGGCGGAAATGTCACGATTGTGAGCGCTCCCTCATTTGTGCTGATGGCTGTGGGCAATATTACACCCGCACAACGCGAGAGCCTTGCGGATGGAACCCTGACGGTAATTTGGCGTAGGGCGACGGGCGGCGGGCAAGTCGCGCGCTCGAGCGTTGTAGCAGTTTCCGCCAAGATGATTTACAAAGATGGTGCACCAGACGCCAGCATCGCCGACAAAAAGGAAGCCTTCAGCCATGATCAAGCACATACTTCTCTGCGTCGCTTTATCAGGATTCGGTTCGCAGACACTGATCGCGCAGGACGCGGCTGCGAAGCCAGAATCGGCCAAGGGCCAGGACGCTGCCGCCGGCAAAGCCAAGACCCAGGCGGAGAGCGGTGAGCGCCATGAGTTTGTGATCGCCAATTTCAAGACTGAAAGCGGAGTCACGCTGCCCCAGGCGCGCGTGGTCTACGGAACGTACGGCCGTCTGAACGCGGCGAAGGACAACGTGGTGCTGCTGCCGTCGCACTACATGGCGGACTTTCACGGTTACGAGTGGCTGATCGGACCGGACAAGGCTCTAGACACTTCCAAACTCTTTCTGGTGGCGACGGAGTTGTTCGGCAATGGACACTCGTCGTCGCCCAGCAACACGCCGGAGCCGTTTCACGGCCCGCGCTTTCCGGTGACGACGATTCGCGACAACGTGGAGGCTGTCCACCGGCTGCTGACCGAAGAATTGAAGATCACGCACGTGCGGGCGATCGTCGGGTTTTCCATGGGCGCGCAGCAGGCGTTCCAGTGGGCGGTGAGTTATCCGGCGTTCGCTGACCGCATTGTGGCCACCTGCGGCACCGCGAAGACTTACTATCACGGCGTGGTGCGGCTGGAAGGGCAGATCGCCGCAATCACGACGGACGCGGCCTTCCAGAACGGCGACTACACGGCCCAGCCGAAGAAAGGCCTGGAGGCCTTTGGCGTGGTGTGGACGGCGTGGCTGTTCTCGCAGGAATGGTGGCGCAAGGAACTGTGGCGCGAGGTGTCACCGCCGGGCACCACGTTTGAGCAGACGCTGAATGAGTTCCGCACCAATTTCATCCCCGGCGCCGACGCCAACAACCTGATCCTGCAGGCGCGCACGTGGGAGAAGCACGACGTGGGCTCCACGCCGGGCTTTAATGGCGACGCGGAGAAGGCGTTACGGTCCATCAAAGTTCCCTTCCTTTATATGCCGTCAGAAACCGATCTGTACTTTCCCGTGGGCGATGCCCGCTACGAAGCGGGATTCATGTCCACTGTTACGCTGGCGCCGATTCCCTCGCTGTGGGGACACACCGCTGGCGCCGCTCCCAACCCCGCGGATGGAAAGTTTCTGAATGAGACGATCGGGAAATTTCTGGCGGGCGGGCGATAGCAGATGGGTATAACCCGTGTCATGCTCTCCTTGTGAAGACGACGATCTCGTTACTTGACAACCTTTGCCGCCTAGCGGAGGCTGCTGCCCGCAAGCTGAAGATGTGGCGCAGCCAATTGGGAGGCACAGCCATCGCAGAGTTCTTGGAACGCCGCCAGACCAACACAATTACGAAACGTCTGAATGAAATCTATTCCGCCGAACCAGCCAAGCTCGACCCTGCGCTGCATTCCGCCCAGTTGAAATCTCTTGAAACAGATTCATGGTAGGAGCCTTGTTACCGGCTGTTGAAAGTTGTAAGACGTTGGGCCCCTCGCCGCGACAAACCCTCCGCCCCTCCTTTAGAATGAACGGTCGCTTCCCTGGGTTCGATTCCAGATTCGTTGACCAACGCGTCTCCCTTTAAATATGCCATCTGCCGAAAACGGTTCGAAAAAATACGACGTAATTGTGATCGGCGGCGGCCACAACGGCCTGGTCAACGCCGCTTATCTCGCACGCGCGGGAAAGAAAGTGCTGGTGCTGGAGCGCCGTCATGTGCTGGGCGGGGCCGCGGTGACGGAGGAAATTTTTCCCGGCTTCAAGTTCTCCGTGTGCTCTTACGTGGTTTCTCTGTTGCGGCCGGAGATCATCCGCGACCTGGACCTTCCCCGCCACGGACTGGAGATCCTGCCGCTGGACGGCACGTTTACGCCGATGCCCAATGCCGACTACTTGTGGCGCGTGAACGACCACGGCAAAACGCATCGCGAGATCGCACGCCACTCCAAGGTTGACGCGGAAGCGTACGACGAATTCGGCAAAGCCATGCAGGCCATGTGCCGCTTTGTGAAGCCGATCCTGAGCATGGTGCCGCCTGATCCGGCCACGCTCAATCCGCGCGAGCTGATGAAGATGCTGTTCATCGGCAAACGGTTTCAGGGCCTGACCAGCGAAGACAAGTACAACCAGGTGCAGCTCATGACCATGAGCGCCATTGATTTCCTGGACCAATGGTTTGAGACCGATGTGCTCAAGGCGACGATGTCCGCGTCGGGCATCATCGGGACGTTTCTCGGCGTGCGCTCGCCCGGCACGGCGTACGTTCTGCTGCATCACTACATGGGCGAGATTGACGGGGCTTTCCGTTCGTGGGGCTTCGCCCGCGGAGGCACCGGGGCAATCTCCAACGCCATTGCCGACGCGGCACGCGAAGCAGGGGTGGAGATTCGCACACAGGCGCCCATCGCCAAGATCATCGTGAAGAACAATCGCGCGCAGGGTGTAGCGCTGCAGAACGGCGACGAAATTTACGGCGACGTGATCTCCTCCAGCGTTGATCCGCGGCTTACGTTCATCAAATTCATTGAAGAGAGCCTGCTTCCGGGCGAATTTCTAGAAGACATCCGGCGTTACAAATTTCGCGGGTCGTCGGGGAAAGTGAACATCGCGCTGGACGCGCTGCCGGACTTCAAGTGTCTTCCCGGCCCGGGCGCGCATCTGCGCGGCGCGATTTCCGTTTCGCCCAGCGTGGAATACATGGAACGCGCGTACGACGACGCCAAGTACGGCAACTTTTCGCGGCGTCCTTACATAGATATGGTGATCCCGTCGCTCACGGACCCGTCGGTGGCGCCGCCGGGCAAGCACGTGATGTCCTGTTTTGTGCAGTACGCGCCGTACAAGCTGCGCCCGGGCCTCGACTGGGACGAGCAGCGCGAAGCCTTTGGCAACAACGTGATTGATACCATCGCCGAGTACGCACCGAATATCAAGAACATCATCCTGAACACACAGGTGCTAACGCCGCTGGACCTGGAGCGCGACTTCGGCCTGAGCGAAGGCAACATCTTCCAGGGCGAGCTCTCGCTGGAGCAGCTTTTCTTCCTGCGTCCCGTGCCAGGCTACGCGCAGTTCCGCACACCCATCAAGAACCTTTATATGTGCGGATCCGCCACGCATCCCGGCGGCGGCATCATGGGCGCTCCCGGACGGCTGGCCGCGCTGGAGATCCTAAAAGACGTTGGCGGCAAAGACGTGAAGATAAACGCCGTGAAAGGTGCCAGCTAGTCTTCAATCTATGGCCATGACTCGCGATGTCATCATTGTCGGCGGCGGCCACAACGGCCTGGTGACTGCTTTTTATCTGGCCAAAGCCGGGTTCAATCCACTGGTGCTGGAACGCCGCGCGCAAACCGGCGGCGCGGCCATCACGGAAGAATTTCATCCCGGCTTCCGCTGCTCCACGCTGGCCCACGCGGCTGGCCCGTTGTTGCCGGAAGTGTTGCGCGACATGCAACTGGAGCGGCACGGCCTGAAGCTGATCACGCCCGACGTCGGCGTGACTGCGCTGCATCCCGACGGCCGCGCGCTGGCCCTCTACAACGACATCAAACGCGCCGCAGAGGAGATTGGAAAGTTCTCCGCGAGAGACGCAGCCAAGTATCCGGAGTTTCAGGAGTCGTTGCGAAAGATCGGCAGCGTGATTGGCCAGGCGCTGAAGCTTACGCCGCCCAACATTGACGATCCCAGCCGCACCGACCTGTGGGCGATGCTCACCACCGGACGCGCCCTGCGCAAACTGGGCAAGCGCGACATGTATCGCGTGCTGCGCTGGGGGCCGATGGCCGTGGCCGACCTGGTGGCCGAATACTTCGAGACCGAGCTTTTGCGCGCCACCGTGGCCGCGCGCGGAATCTTTGGCACGGCGATGGGACCATGGTCGGCGGGAAGCAGCCTGGTATTGCTGATCCGTGCGGCGGGCGATTCGCATCCCGCAGGCGCTGCCAGCTTTGCCGCAGGCGGCATGGGCGCGGTAACGCAAGCCATGACCGCAGCCGCAAAGGAAGCCGGAGCGGAAATTCGCACCGGCGCGGAAGTGAAAGAGGTCCGCGTAAAAGATGGCGCAGCCACCAGCGTTATGCTGGCCGATGGCGAAGAGATCATCGCCAAGGCAATCATCTCCAACGCTGATCCGCGGCGCACGCTGCTCAAGCTGGTGGACCCGACTCATCTGACGCCCGACTTTGTGATGAAGCTGCAGAACGTACGCATGGCGGGGACCGTGGCCAAAGTTAACTTGGCGCTCTCCTCGCTGCCTAAGTTCACTGCTTTGGCGAATGCGAACAACGACGATGCCCTCCGCGGCCGCATACACATTGGCCCGGAGATTGATTACCTGGAGCGCGCGTTTGACGAATCCAAATACGGCGACTTCTCGCGGCATCCTTATTTGGAAGTGGCGCTTCCCTCACTTACGGATTCGTCGCTGGCGCCCGCGGGCCAGCATGTGATGTCGCTCTACGTGCAGTACGCTCCTTACAAGCTCAAAGGCGCAGATTGGAACCAGCAGCGCACGGCGCTGGGCGAAACGGTGATCAAGAAGCTGGCGGAGTATGCACCCAATGTGAGTTCAGCCATCGTCGGCCAGCAGGTGATCACGCCTAAGGACCTGGAAGAAACCTATGGTCTCACCGGCGGACACATCTTCCATGGCGAACTGGCGTTGGACCAGTTCTTCACCATGCGTCCGCTGCTGGACTGGGCGCAGTATCGCACGCCGATCAAAAACCTGTATTTATGCGGCTCGGGGACACATCCCGGCGCGGGATTAACGGGCGGCTCGGGCATGAATGCGGCGAGAGAGATTGTAAAGGAGTTACGGAAATAAAATCGTCATGGCAGATTGCCAAAATTGCCATAATCGCCGGAATTGCCAAAATTGAAATAAAATCGAACCATCAGAGTTCGTTGGTTTTCATTTGTCAATTTTGGTAATCCAGTCACTGATCACCCGATCTCTTGAGGGTTCCTGATGTCTTCTTACTCCAACACGCGTCCTGAAGTCTCCGTCTCTGAAGCGATGACGCTGCCGCAGCGCTATTACACAGAACCTGAGTGGTTCCAGCGCGAGATGGAGGCCATCCACTTTGACATGTGGCTGTGCGCGGGACGCGTGGGCCAGATCGCGAATGCCGGCGACTACTTTGTCCGCAATATCGCCAACGCCAGTGTGATTGTTGTCCGCGACGAGCAGAGCGGTGTGCGGGCGTTCCACAATGTATGCCGCCATCGCGGCACGCTGCTGTGTTCCGAACATGAAGGCAAGTTTGCCGGACGGATCCAATGCCAGTATCACGCATGGACGTACAAGCTGGACGGCACGCTGGCCAACGCCCCGCACATGGAGAAAGCTCAGGGCTTCCGCGAGGCTGATTATCCGTTGAATTCGGTGGCCGCAGAGATCTGGGACGGCCACATCTTCATCAACCTTGCCGCGCGGCCTATGCCCTTCGCGGAACATCTTGCGGGGCTCGGCAAAAAGTTCCGCCCGTGGCGCATGGAAGAACTGCAGCTGGTCGAACGGCGCGTGTACCAGCTCAAAGCCAATTGGAAGCTGATCATCCAGAATTATTCCGAGTGCCTGCACTGCCCCATTGTTCATCCGCTGCTGAACAAGCAGTCGCACTACATGAGCGGGGACAACGAGCCGCCGCAGCCGACGTATCTCGGCGGGCGCATGGACCTGCGGGAAGGCGTGAAGACCCTGACCATGGACGGAACGACGAGCCGCTGTTCGCTGCCGAGCCTCAGCAGCAGCGACCAGCGCCACGTCTACTACTACTGCCTGTTGCCCAACTTCTTTCTCAACCTGCATCCCGACTACATGCTGACGTTCACCATGTGGCCCAAGGCCGTGGACCAGACGGAGATCATCTGCGAGTGGCACTTCCATCCTGACGAAATCAAGAAACCCGATTTCAATCCGTGGGACGCCATCGAGTTCTGGGACATCACCAACAGGCAGGACTGGGCGCTTTCCGACATGGCGCAGCAAGGCATCAGTTCCAAGGGCTATCAGCCAGGGCCGTACTCCAATCGCGAGGAGCTGTTGGTTGCGCTGGACCGGTTTGTGCTGGAACGCGTCAATCGCCAGAGAGCGATTGAGTAACGCGGCCGAGATCAGGCCTGAACCCATCGCAGCAACGTTCGGCACTGCGCGAGCGGCACGAAGGAGCCCAGGGCAGAAATGCATAAAGAACTGGTCAGTGCGTTGCGCACCGCAGCCGCCAAACTCAACGTCGGCGCCGCTACGCCGCTAACGGACGGCCCCTGCGACGACAGCAAAGAACTGGCCAGCTACATTGCCGCTGCCGCGGAGCAAATCGAAAAAGGGAATTTGGAATTCTGGCCCGAACTCCAGCGTATCTTCGCGCCCACCAGCGCCTGGGACGACGCTGGCGGCGCAGCCACGCTCGGCAACCAAATCTTCGCGATGCTGCAAGAGAGTTCTGCCGCGTCACAGACTGGATCGCGCACAGAGCATGCGGCTGGAGAGCAACCACGGCCGCGGTGGAACGTGGATCGCGACCGCCTCAGACTCGCCGTCGAAGGAGACACTGACGGTCTGCGCGTGCCGCTTCCCTTCTTTGATCGGGCGCAGTTCCAGCGGTTTGTCGCCGACCTGGAAGACACGCTTCTCTCGGAAGGAATTAGCGACGCCGCCGTCATGCAGATTGGCCCAGGCACCACGGGCTGGAGCGGCAACCCGCAGCGTTACTTCGATTACATGGAGCGCGGCGGCACCGACAAAGGATGGTTCGAGTACGGCGCGTGGAAACCTGGCACAGACACCGACTTTGTCATCTTCAGCGACCATGCGCTCGTTCAGGCCATGGAAGTCATGGAACACAACCCGCAGGTTGACAGAACGCACCAGCTATTCAACAACGGCGAGGCCCCGACGCAAGCCAACAAAGCAGGCAGACCGGGATTTGCCAATGCTCCTCTCGGCGCCAAGCTCCTGCAGTTGGCCTTGCGCTGGAACCAGGAGATTTACGGAACTCCCAATCCCCCGGCCGGAGGCTTCGATTTCAAACTCAACTTGGATATAGACCTCACGACGCACTCGCCGGCCTTGGCCGTGTATCGCGGACCGGAGTGCGCCGCGCGCGAGCAACGCAGAACGGCCGACCGCAAATGATCGCGCTGGAAAGAACGACAATGGACTTCCGTTTCGAAAGCGATCTCCCGCTCGCCGGCATGAAGCGCGCCCTCAGCGTTCCCGGCAGGCATGAGTGGATTTTCGGCGACTCGGAGTGGCACGGCGATTATCTGGGAGGCAGCATCACTGCGGAAGCAGTGGCGCGCATCTATCCGACGAAGAGGCAGACGCTCTTCCACGTTAGTCTGCGCTTTGTCACCGGCACCGGCGAGCCGCATGCCGAAGCCAAGCTGCGCGAAGCAGAACGAGCATTGCTCGACCAGGTCCTTCCCGCGATTCAGGCGCGCAATGCCCAGCCGGCCGAGCCTCTGGGATGAATGGTTGGCTGACAGGTTCAGAACTTCGCCAAACTCTCCATCGCCTTATACATATCCTCTGATTGCGGCAGGATCACGTCTTCCAGAATCGGCTGGTAGGCGACGAACGTATCCGTCGCGGCCACGCGGCGAACCGGCGCGTCCAGGTCTTCAAACAGTTCGTCGGCGATGCGGGCAGCGATCTCCGCTCCGTAGCCCCAGCTCAGCATGTCTTCATGGGCCACAATCACGCGGCTGGTCTTGCGGACGGACGTGGCAATCGCCTCCCAGTCGTAAGGGCTCAGAGTGCGCAGGTCAATCAGCTCCACGCTCACGTTCTGCTCGCGTTCGATCTTCTGCGCCGCCTGCAGCGCGCGGGGAACCGTAGCGCCGTAGGTAATCACCGTGAGGTCTGTGCCTTCTTTGACGGTCTTGGCTTTGCCGAACGGAACCATGTAGTCGGCGCCGGGATAGGGCGAGCGGCCAAAGGTTTCGCGGTAGAGACGCTTGTGCTCCAGGAACAGCACGGGATCGTCACAGCGAATCGCGGTGCGCAGCAGGCCGTTGGCATCCAGCGCGTTCGACGGGAAGCAGACGCGAATTCCCGGCGTGTGTGTGAAAATGCTCTCGCCGCATTGCGAGTGATAAATAGCGCCGCCCGTGAGATAACCGCCAATGGCCACGCGGACCACCGCCGGGCAGGAAAAGTTTCCGTTGGAGCGCCAGCGGATTAGCGGCATTTCATTGCGCAATTGGTGCATCGCGGGCCAAATGTAATCAAAGAACTGGATTTCAACGACCGGCTTGAGCCCGCGCGTCCCCAGGCCAATGGCCCGGCCCACAATGTTGGCCTCCGCCAGCGGCGAGTTGAATACGCGATCGCCGCCAAACTCGGTTTGCAGTCCCGCGGTCAGCTTGAAGACGCCGCCCTTGCCTTTGACCTGTTTCTGCTTGAGATACTCTTCGCGGCTGCAGTCGGCGATATCTTCGCCAAACAGGACAATACGTTCGTCGCGCCGCATTTCATCTTTCAAACAGGCGTTGATCAGGTCAGCCATGGTCTTTTCCGCGCCCTCCAGCTTTGGCTCGGACGCCATGGTGCTCGGATCAAGGTCTTCGGAGTACACATGCCGGTAAATGGAGTCGGTCGCCGGGAAGGCGGCATGCTCGGCGCGTTCGGACGCCGCGGCAACTTCGTCTTCCACGGATTTTTCCAGCTTATTGATGCCGGCTTCATCCAAAATATTTTCCCGCACCAGAAAGAGCTGCATGCGGGTGATGGGATCGCGCTTGGCGTCTTTGTCGCGCTCGGATTCAGGGCGATACTGCCGCTCGTCGTCTGACAGCGAATGCGAATACGGACGGATCACGTGCCCGTGCACCAGCGCCGGCCCTTTACCCGAGCGGCAATAATCCGCGGCGCGCTTGCACGCGGCGTAAGCGACGATGGGATCAGTGCCGTCACACTCTTCGACCAAAAGATTTGGCAGATTGCGCACCAGGTGGGAGATGTTGCCGCCCGCGGTCTGCACTTCCACCGGCACGGAGATGGCGTAGCCGTTGTCTTCAATCACAAACATTACCGGCAGCTTCAGGTTGCAGGCCGAGTTCAGGGCTTCCCAGAACTCGCCTTCGCTGGTGGTGCCGTCGCCGGCGGAGCAGTAAACCATTTCGTCGCCGTGGAACATCACGTCTTTGAACTGGCGATAATCGCCGGCCTTCTTCTCGGCGATTTCCGGATGCTTGCTGAAATATCTTCCAGCCTCCGCGCATCCCACGGATTGCAGAAACTGCGTGCCCGTCGGCGACGACTGGGTGACGATGTTCAGCTTCTTGTTGCCCCAGTGGGAAGGCATCTGGCGTCCGCCGGAAGCCGGATCGTCGGCCGCGCCCACGGCTTGCGCCAGCATTTCATACGGCGTTACGCCCAGGGCCAGACACAGCGCGCGGTCGCGATAATAAGGATAGAACCAGTCGTATGCCGGCTTCATGGCCATGGCCGACGCCACGTTCAGCGCCTCGTGCCCCGCGCCGGAAATCTGGAAGAAGATTTTCTGCTGGCGCTTGAGCAGGATTTCGCGGTCGTCCAGCTTGCGTGAGAGATACATCACGCGATAAATCTCCACCAGTTGCTGGCGAGTCAGTCCTTCGTAGGTCTTTTCCGTCTTCTTTTCAGGCGTCTTTCCAGCCGCGGCAGGGGCTTCGGCCACTGCGGAGGCATGCTTCTTGGTGTCAGCCTTGGTTTCAGCCTTAGTGAGGGCCATGGGGCTCCTTTTAGCTTGGGTTGGCACAGAACGGCTTGGGCGCCGCTGAAGTACTCACCATTCTAAATCTTCCCGCAGGCCGCGATATACTGAAAAAGGGTGCTTGCTGGAAAAATGATTCGTAAGAACCGCGCCATCCCGGCCCACCAAATTCGGCTTCTCATCTTTGACCTGGACGGGACCCTGGTGGATTCGCGCCTGGACCTGTCCAACTCCGTCAACGCCATGCTGCGCCATTACGGCAAGCCTGAGCTGCCCTGCGACGTGATTGCCAGTTATATCGGCAACGGCGCTCCCATGCTGGTGCGGCGGTCGCTGGGCGATCCGGACGACGAAAGCTTTGTCCAGGAGGCCCTGTTGTATTTCATGGGCTACTATCGCGAACACAAGCTGGACAACACTTATGTTTACGATGGCGTCATCGCCGCTCTGGACGCCATCCGCGCCAGCCATGACGGTCAGCGCCAGGCCGCCAGCCGCGAAGCTTCCCGGGGAATCGCCGGGCGATATGGGTTGCAACATCTGGCAAGCCAGTACAGCCTGGGCGAATTGAAGATGGCGGTGTTGAGCAACAAGCCTGTTGGCCCGTCCAAAGGCATTGTTGACGCGTTGGGCCTGGGAAAATATTTCTTTCAGGTTTACGGCGGCAACAGCTTTCATACCAAAAAGCCCGACCCCGCCGGCGTACAGGCGTTGCTTTCTGAAGCCGAAGCCCACGAGGAAGAGACGGTCATCATCGGCGACTCAGACGTGGACATGATCACCGCGCGCAACGCCGGGATTTATTCCGTCGGCGTGACCTACGGCCTGGCGCCGCACACCCTGGAAGACGCTCCGCCCGACGTGCTGGTGGACCATCCGAAAGAACTGGCCGACGTTCTGGGAAACCGCGAGCAGGCAAGGCTGGAATTCAAGGCGGAGTAGCCCGTACGCCGGCCACCATCGTCGTGACCACCGCAAATTCCCAAATTTTGGCAATTTTGGCAATTCCGGCGATCTTGGCAATCTCTAAGTTTACTTCCCAGTAACTCTTTCGCCCACCCCACCCCCCTTAGGACCGCTTTTGTTGCAAACAAAGGGTAAAGTGCAATTCGACCGGCCGGTGACCGGACGGTCGAAGCCTCTTTTGCCACTCCTTTTGGCTCCCAATCAGGCTGCTTTTTTCGAGGGCCTTTTTCGTGAGAAGTTTACCAAGTACTAACTACCATCAAGTTGTCAAAGAGCTTCCGTCCCACCGCCTGGGCGATAGGGACCTTCGCAGCACGTCGGACTTTGACTACGCCAAGATCGCATTATACGCTTTTATTTCGCTTCGTCAAACCAGGAAATCGCGCCCCATGCATCTACGCCGCCTCTGCTCTCTTCCCACGAAAATACTCCGTGGCCGCCGGCCGAAAGAGAAAATAGGCAAACACCGCGAGCAGCAACAAATGCATGAAGAACTGTTGCGTCGAGTGCAAGGCGCCAATCGCCACGTGGCAGGCAATCCAGGCAATCGCCAACCAGCGCGCCCAGTTATGGCCGCGAAGCACGAACACACCAGCGAGAATCGCGAGAAGCCGGAGAAGCGCGATCCCAACCATGTCATGTTGAAACAAATGCTGGGCCTTGAAGTCCGGCAGGTGGTAAATCAGCCCGACAACGCCCGCCGCGATGTAGATGCAGGCGATGATGGTCACCGGGAGTGGCCGCTTGGTCATAAGATGTGGGTGTAAGGACCTTTTTGCAAACCGACTTTTTTGCAAACAGATGGTACAAGGAATTGAATTCGCTTAACAATCCAGCGTTGACGGATGGAGTGATTTTCCTGCGGCCCCACACGCCTGAAGACGCAGCCGATCATCTGGCAGGTGAAGATGATGACATGGCGAAATGGCTCAGCGGCGGACGAAGTACGCCGGCTGGCGTGAAAGCGTTCATTCGAAACGCTCAAGAGAGTTGGAGAACCGGTGGCCCGCGCAGACCTTTTGGAGTTTTCGATTGCGCCAGCCGGCGATTGATCGGCTTTGTTGAGGTCAACCTGGCGCGCCTTGCTGGCCCTGGGCAAGTCAACGTTTCTTACGGCGTCTTCCAGAACTGGCGGGGCCAAGGCATTGCTCTGCGGGCCATCAATCTCATGGAACAGTATTTGCAAAGCGCAACGGAGGCGAAACAGATGGTGCTAAGGATCGTGCCGGAGAACGCGGCGTCTATCAGGGTGGCGGAAAAGAGCGGCTTCACGTTGCTGGGTGTGTTTGACGAGCCTGAAGGACGGCTGGTACGTTACGTAAAGGATATGAGATCTTGATGTGGTTGAGGGTTATGATTTCCCACCCTTTCGCAAAAAGCGCGAAAGGATGGGCCAGCCGGCCCTTTCGCGGTCATCTATTTAGAGCAAGAATCCACAATCACCCTCTGGGCTGTCGCCCACGGCAGCCGACGACCGGAGTACTGGACAGATAGGCTGTGATCGTTGTATTCCCCGCGTCGCCAACACCGGCGAAAGCGAAGGCCACCCCAGCGGTTAATCTCCGTGCCTCCGTGTCTCCGTGGTGGATTTTGCCGACGGTTCCACGTAAGCATGTGTGGTATCTTCATTCCAAGCCACGGTGCTCTGGAGCTGTCTTTGGCAACCAACCCGGAACATTTTGACGTACTGATCATTGGCGCCGGCCTCTCCGGCATTGACGCCGCGCATCACCTGCAGAAATTCTGTCCCGGGAAAAGCTACGTGATCCTGGAGCAGCGCGAGCGCATTGGCGGCACCTGGGACCTGTTTCGTTATCCCGGCATCAGGTCCGATTCGGACATGCTGACCATGGGCTACTCGTTTCGTCCGTGGACCTTGCCCAAAGCGATATCGCCGGGCGAGGACATCCGCGAGTACATCACGGCCACGGCGCGGGACGAAGGCATTGACCATAACATCCGCTTTCGCCACCAGATCAAGCGGGCGAGCTGGTCGTCGGACGAGGCGCTGTGGACGGTCGAGGCCGAAATTGCGAAGCAAAAGCCAGCCGCGAATGGCGCGAATCACACCAATTCGGGGACAAGTGCAGAGGCAACCGGCCATATAGGCGCCGACGGGAACGGTACGGCTGCAGGAGCAGCAGGGACAACGGCAGTCGCGAACAACGCTAGCGGTGTTGCAGCGAAGAAAGTCACTTTCACCTGCAACTTCCTCTTCTCCTGCGCCGGCTATTATCGCTATTCGGCCGGCTACCTGCCCGAATTCCCCAACGCCGGCCGCTTCCGGGGACGCATGATTCATCCGCAGGCCTGGCCGACCAAAGTGTCGGCCGACGGAAAGACGGAGGAAGGCCTGGACTATGCGGGCAAGCGCGTGGTGGTCGTCGGCAGCGGAGCAACGGCGGTCACGCTGGTCCCGGCCATGGCCAAAACTGCCGCCCACGTGACCATGCTGCAGCGGTCGCCGACGTACGTGATCTCCGCGCCCGAAAAAGACGCCATCGCAAACTTTCTGCGCCGCATCATGCCCGATATGTGGGCCTACCGGCTCAGCCGCTGGAAAAACGTGGGATTCATGACCTACATCTACCAGCTCTCGCAGTTGATGCCCAACTTTGTGAAGCGCGGCATCATCAAGAAGGCGCGCAAGCAACTGGGCACGGACTTTGACGTGGAGACGCATTTCACCCCGCGCTACCGGCCCTGGGAGCAGCGCATGTGCCTGATCCCCGACGCGGACATGTTTGAGGCCATCAAAGCGGGCCGCGCCAGCGTGGTCACCGACCAGATTGAGACCTTCACGGAACGCGGCATCCTGCTCAAATCCGGCAAGGAACTCGAAGCCGACATCATCGTTACCGCGACCGGCCTGATGATGCAGGCCTTCGGCGGCATGGAGCTTGCGGTGGACGGCCACGCCGTGGATCCGGGCAAGGTCCTGGCTTACAAAGGCGTGATGATGTCCGGCGTGCCGAACTTTGCGTCGGTGTTCGGCTACATCAACGCCTCATGGACGCTCAAGGCCGACCTGATCTGCAATTACGTCTGCCGGCTCTTGAATTTCATGGACCGCAAAGGCGTGCGACAAGTGACTCCCAAGCCGTCTTTGGGGAAGAACGGCGGCGAGCGTGCCGTGGCGCCCTTCGTAGAGAACTTCACCCCCGGCTACATTCAACGCGCACTGGCCAGCTGGCCGAAGCAGGGAGCGAAGAAGCCGTGGCGCGTGTATCAGAACTATTTCCGCGACACCATCAGCCTGAAATGGACCCGGGTGGACGATGAAGGGCTGGAGTTCTCAAACCCGGCGGGGGCCGCGGCGCAGAAGCCGAAGTCGCTGAAGGAAGTAGCAGCTAGCAGCTAGCAGCTAGCCACAAGAAAAACCTTATCGCTGATCAACGCTGATCGCTCTGATCAGGACTTGATCGAACGAATCTCACCGCAAACGGCGCGAAAGTCGCAAAGCAGCGGGAATTTCCGACTTGCCGGGGCGAACAAAAGGTGGTATACTAACCTGATTTTTCGGACGTGCCAGTTGGCGCTGGGTCACTGGCGGCAGTCGGCGGGTTGGCAACCGGGGAGACCGAGGGTAGTCGCCGGGGATGGTCCGGGGATGTATCGCGTAAGTGCTTTGTTTTCCTAGTTGAAGGGGACGGGAGAGGGGGAGGGATCGCCGTGATCGCGCGAAATCGCAACGTCATCGCCGAAATCGGGAAACCAGCCCACTTCAGAGCAAGGGGAGCAAGCTGTCCAGCAACTCTTCTCCGTGCCTCCGTGGTGGATTTTTTCATAAAGGATGTAAATGGACTTCAGGCTAGCAAGCGACTACACGCCCAAGGGCGACCAGCCCCGGGCCATTGACGAACTCACGCGCGGCATCTATGCCGGAGAGAAGCACCAAGTGCTGCTAGGCGTGACCGGGTCAGGCAAGACATACACCATGGCCAAGGTGATTGAGCAGCTCAACCGTCCGGCGATTGTGCTGGCCCACAACAAGACTCTGGCAGCGCAGCTCTACCATGAGTTCAAGCAGTTTTTCCCCGGCAATGCCGTCGAGTATTTCGTCTCTTATTACGACTACTACCAGCCGGAAGCCTACATCCCAGCGGGCGACATTTATATCGAAAAAGAATCCACCATCAATGATGAGCTGGACAAGCTGCGGCTTTCCGCCACGCGGTCGCTGTTTGAGCGGCGCGATTGCGTGATTGTCGCGTCGGTCAGCTGCATTTACGGCCTGGGATCGCCCGACGCCTATTACGGCATGCTGCTGTTCCTGGAAAAAGGCCAGAAGATCTCGCGGCGCGACATTCTGAGCAAGCTGGTGGAGATTCTCTACGAGCGCAATGACGTGGACTTCAAGCGCGGAACGTTTCGCGTGCGCGGCGACACCATTGAAGTCTTCCCCACCTATGACGACAACGCTTACCGCATCGAACTCTTCGGCGACGAGGTGGATTCGCTTTCCCAGATTGATCCGCTCTTCGGCACGGTGAAGCAGAAGTACACGCGACTGCCGATTTATCCCAAGAGCCATTACGTGATGTCGTCGGCGACCAAGAACCACGCCATGGAAACCATTCTGGAAGAGCTGGGCTGGTGGGAAAATGAGCTGCAGAAGGAAGGCCGGCTGGTGGAATCGCAGCGCATACACCAGCGCACGCGCTTTGACCTGGAGATGATGAAGTCCGTGGGCTACTGCCACGGCATTGAAAATTATTCGCGGCATTTCTCTGGACGCCTGCCCGGCGAGCCGCCGCCCACGCTGCTGGATTACGTTCCCCGCGACTTCATCATGTTCATTGACGAATCGCACCAGACCGTTCCGCAACTGCACGCCATGTGGCACGGCGACCGCTCGCGCAAAGAAAACCTGATCCATTACGGTTTCCGTTTGCCATCGGCGCTGGACAATCGTCCGCTGAAGTTTGAGGAGTTTGAAGGCCGGGTGAACCAGGCGATTTACGTTTCCGCCACGCCCGGTCCGTATGAGCTCACCAAGTCCGCTGGAGTCGTGATTGAACAGATCATCCGGCCAACAGGACTGGTTGATCCGGAAGTGGAGATTCGTCCGGTCAAGGGCCAGATTGACGACTTGCTGCATGAGATTCGCGATCGCGCCGGCCGCGGCGAACGCGTGCTGGTCACCACGCTGACCAAGCGCATGTCCGAGGACCTGGCCGAGTATTATGCGGAAGTTGGCGTGCGATGCCGCTACATGCACTCAGAGATCGAAACCCTGGAGCGCATCAAGCTGTTGCGCGATCTGCGCAAAGGCGAGTATGACGTGCTCATCGGCATCAACCTGCTGCGCGAAGGACTGGACCTGCCGGAAGTGTCGTTGGTGGCCGTGCTGGACGCCGACAAGGAAGGCTTCCTGCGTTCCGCCGGATCTTTGATTCAGACCGTTGGCCGCTGCGCGCGCCATCTGCATGGGCGAGCGATTCTCTACGCGGACCGCATGACGGATTCGATGAAACGCGCCATCGACGAAACCGACCGCCGCCGCGCCATCCAACGCGCGTACAACCAGGAGCACGGCATCACGCCGGAGAGCATCATCCGGCCGCTGACCATGTCGCTGGCGGGCATTGCCGAAGGCGATTACGTGGACCTGACGCAGGAAGCCGAAGGCCTGCCGGAATTCAAATCGCAGGAAGAACTGGACGCTTACATCGCCAACCTGGAAAGCGATATGCGCGAAGCTGCCAAACGATTTGAGTTTGAAAAAGCCGCCAAGTTGCGCGATACGGTGAGGGATTTGAGGACGAAGGAGTTTTTGTTTACGTGAAGCCGTCAGCAATCAGCATTCAGCAGTCAGCCAGATTCGGTGCGACATTACCGGGCTTTGGCGCCTCCGCGGTGCGCCCTCGTTTTCGGCTTCTCCGGCGTGCCGGTCATCTGCGCCAGGCGATGTTCCAGGTCGTCACGCTTCAGCGCGCCTTCCACTTTGCCGGCGATCTTCCCTTCGGCGTCAATGAAGATGGTGCCGGGAAGCACTTGGGCCAGGCCAAAGTCCTCCAGCGTTTCAAAGCCGGCGCCGAGGAGCAGCGTCAGGTCGTCAGCGTTGTGTTTGTGCAGGAAGGGCTGAAGCTTGTCGCGGTCCAGTTCGTCGTCAAGCGACGCCGCCAGAACAATGATCTTGTCTTTGTACTTCCTCTGCATCTCATTGAGCAGGGGCAGTTCCTCGACGCAGGGCACGCAGTACGTCGCCCAGAAATTGAGGACAATTACCTTGCCCTTGTAGTCTTCCAGCTTGTGGTGGCCACCTTGGAGGTCCTGCAGGTCAAGCTTGGGCAGCGGCTGGGCGGACGCCTGCAGAGCCATCACGGCGAGCGCCGCGGCGAAGAGCTTTAAGAGAAAAGAGCGCATAGAGTTATGGCCTCAACTATAACCCACTTCGGCAAGGAAGGTTCCTGCGAAAATGGAGCGATATGTCGCAGCAAAGTTCGGTATGTTTCCAGTCGTCAACCCTGTGATTTCGCGGCAGACTGGGCCGGTTGGGACAAACGTGCGTTGAGAGAACTCACTGAAGCGGCACGGCGGAAGACGCACCTTCGGGGTCCTTCGACTCGCCCTAACTCCCTTCGGTCGCACGGGCTCGCTCAGGATGACACAACCTAAAGTGCGCTGCGCAGCGTCGCGTCGCTCAGGACGACACATCTTGAGTGAGTCGTGGATAATTGGGAATCGCTGTTCACGGATGCTTCGCCCGCGGCGCGAAGGCCTTGATCGCAACACTCGCAAAAACCAAACTCATTTAGAATTCAAGCCGCCGGACGGATGTGCTTAACAACCATGTTACCTGCCTGTTTGCTGCTGATCATCGCCGTCGCGAGCGGGACTCTGCTCACGTTCCTATACGACCGCACCGCGCCTCTGCCGGCCCGCGTGTGCATGGGCGCAGCGACAGGAGTGGCTTTGTTGGCAATGGAGGGTTTTCTGCTCGCACTGCTGCTTGGACTGAACGGGACGTCCGTCGCGATTGCCGCCGGCGCGCAGTTGTTGCCGGCGCTCCTGTTGGTCCGCCCGGCTTATCGCGAATTAGTCCGTAGCGCGATTACCACGACTTCGCAATCTGCGCGCGAAGCTTTCCGCCAGCGGCCGTATGCAACTCAGGGTTACGTGCTGTTCTACTGCGCCATCGCCGTGGTGCTGGGGCTGGTCTTCTCCGCCGGAGCCTATGAGTCGCCGCAGGGCATCTTCACCGGGATCGCCAACAACCTGGGCGATCTTCCATTTCATCTGCAAGTCATCTCCAGCTTCACCCAGGGCAACAACTTTCCTCCGGAAGATCCCACCTTTGCCGGCCTGCGCTTTGCCTATCCGTTCCTGTCCGATGTGCTCACGGCCATGCTGGTAAAGACCGGGGCTCCGGTCATCAGCGCCATGTGGCTGCAAAACGTCGCGCTGGCTCTGTCGCTCACCGGACTAATGCACTACTGGACCCTGGTGCTCACGCGCAGCCGGCTCGCCGGCATCATTGCTCCGCTGCTGGTCCTGTTCAGCGGAGGCTTTGGCTGGACGTGGATCCTGATGGAGCTCCACAACAGTGCCGGTGGTCTGGTCTGGCTGCTGCAACATCTCACCCACGACTACACCATTGGGCCGGACAGCATTCTGCGCTGGGGAAACTCGCTGACCACGCTCTTCGTCCCGCAACGCGGCATCTTGATGGGAGTTCCCCTGGCGATTTGCGTTTTCTGCCAATGGTGGCAGGCGATCAACCCTCCGCAAGACTCCGATCGCAAGCTGGACCATGACGAAGCCCAGCAACAGAACTCGCCAGAAAGACGAAGCCGCATGATCGCTGCCGGCGCTTTTGCCGGACTGCTGCCTTTGGTCCATGCGCATTCTTTTCTGGTGGTGATGGGCATGGCCGCTTGCTTGGCTCTGATCTTCCGGACTGAGTGGAAGACCTGGCTTCTGTTCTTTGAGACGGCCGTGGTCGTCGCCCTGCCTCAGCTCATCTGGCTGGCGCGCACCGGCGCCATCAGCGCGGGCAGCTACTTAGGCTGGCAGCCGGGATGGGACCACGTCACCAAAACAGCTGACTACAACGTGCTGGCCTTCTGGCTGGTGAATACCGGCTTCTTTATCCCGCTCCTTATGATTGCGTTGCTGTGGGAAGGGAAAGACTGGGCGCTGCCTCGGCGGCTGTTGCTGTTCTACGCGCCGTTTCTCTTGTGCTTCATCGTTCCCAACCTGACGCGCGTCGCCCCCTGGATATGGGACAACATCAAGGTCCTCTTCTACTGGTACGTGGCCTCCGTGCCGATCGTAGCGTGGCTGCTGGCTCGCGGGCTGCGCGAAAAATCTGCATGGCGATGGATCGCCGGCGGCGTTCTGGCGTCCATGATCTTGTCCGGCGCGCTCGATGTGTTTCGCGCAACCTCTGGCCAAGCCGCCTACCTGGAATTCAGCCCTCGAGATATCGCCGCCGCCCGGCTCATCACGGAAAAAGCCGGCCCGCGGGCCCTGGTTCTGCACGCGCCCACCTTCAACTCTCCGGTATTCTTAACGGGACGGCGGTCTCTGCTGGGCTATCCCGGATGGATCGCCTCACGGGGACTGGTCTATTCGCAGCGGCTTGCCGATATTGAACACATTTATGCCGGGTCGGCCGATGCGGACGCGCTTCTGCGGCAATACCATGTAGATTACGTTTTGATCAGCCCGGCGGAGCGCGAGGCCATGCGCATCAACGAAGTGTTCTGGGCGGGACATATCAAGGTGGCGGAAACTCCGGGCTATCGTCTCTACCAGATTCAAGGTTCAGGAGAAAAGGCGGAACGATGAAAGTTGGAATTCTTACCGGCGGCGGCGATTGCCCCGGACTCAACGCGGTGATCCGCGCGGTAGTCCGCAAGGGTGTGTTTCACTATGACGACGAATTCGTCGGATTCAAAGAAGGCTGGCGCGGCGTGCTGGAGGACCTGACGCAGCCTCTGGACCTGAACGCCGTGGCCGGCATCCTGCCGCGCGGCGGCACCATTCTCCGCACCTCGCGCACCAACCCGGCGAAGAAAGAAGGCGGCCTGCAGGCCTGCATCGCAAATCTGAAGAAGAACAAGATTGACGCGCTGATCGCCATCGGCGGCGATGACACGCAATCGGTCTCGCAAAAGCTTTTCGATCTCGGCGTGAAAATGGTTGCCGTGCCCAAGACGATTGACAATGACGTGGGCGGCACGGAAGTTTGTTTCGGTTTTGACACCGCCGTCAGTATCGCCACCGAGGCCATTGATCGCGTGCACACCACTGCGGAGGCCCACAACCGCGTCATCATGGTAGAGGTGATGGGACGCAACTCCGGCTGGATCGCCATCTACAGCGGCATTGCCGGCGGCGCGGACGTGATCCTGATTCCCGAGCGGCCATTTGACATTGACGAAGTGTCGGAAATCCTCAAGCGCCGCCATGCGCGCGGACGCTACTTCAGCATTGTCGTGGTGGCGGAAGGCTGCAAGCCCACCAGCGCGTCCGGTCTGGTCACGGAAAGCGACAAAATGGATGAGTTCGGCCACGTGCGCCTGGGCGGGATCGGCAACGTGCTGGCTCGCGAGATTGAGAAGCGCACCGGCTTTGAGACGCGCGCCGTGGTCCTGGGCCACACCCAGCGCGGCGGTTCGCCCACAGCGTTTGACCGCATGCTGGCCACGCGATACGGCATCGGAGCCATTGACCTGGTCCATCGCGGCGAGTTCGGGGCCATGGTGGCCATGCAAAACAACAAGATCACTTCCGTGCGCATCGCCGACGCCATTTCTAAAACCCGCTTTGTCAGCCAGGAGTTTATTAACGCCGCCCTCAGCCTGCATGACAAGCAGGAAGAGGCGATGCACCCATAGTTTAAAATCAGGCCGTAGACATGGCACAAGTCTCCGCCAAGGCGGCAAGGAAAAAAATCAAAACTCCCGCGCCCGCTGCGGCTTCCGCCACGGAAGCGCGCCCCAGCGTTGTGCCGCAACGACGTTTTTCATGGCCCAACGCTTGGTGGTGGATGGGAGCAGGACTTCTGCTGGCCGCCGCCGCATTGCGCCTCTACGACTTGAGCGCCAAAGTCATGCACCACGACGAAGGCGTGAACGGCGTTTTCACCTCCACGCTGTTCCACCAGGGCGGCTACAAATACAATCCAGACAATTTCCACGGCCCCAGCTTGTATTACGCCGCGCTGCTCACCACCAGCATCAACAGCTTCTTTTACGGGCGTGAGGGACTGAGCACGTTTGCCGTCCGCTTGGTTCCGGCCATCTTCGGCATCGGCGTGGTCTGGCTGCTGCTCTGCCTGCGCCGCCAGTTGGGGACATCCGGCGCCCTTTCCGCCGCCGCCATCGCCGCCGTCTCGGCCGGCATGGTTTTCTTTTCGCGATATTTCATCCACGAAATCATGTTTGTATTTTTCACCCTAGCTATCATCGTGGCCTGGCTCAGATATCGCGAGACGTCGCAACCGCGCCACTTCATCCTGGCGTCGGCCTCCGCCGCGCTGCTGTGCGCGACCAAGGAAACCTGGATCATCACCGCGGCCGTACTCCTGCTGGCGATTCCCTGCACCGTGGTCTACCTGGGTCTGCGCGGAAATCCTGACAAAGGCGCTGACGCGGACAAGAAAAATCGCGGGGAACTCGCGCCGCAGAACGCGAAATTGTTTCCCGCGTGGAGCCAGCGTCGCTTGTACTTGACGGCAGCGATAGTCTTTGTCGCCGTATGGGTGCTGCTCTATTCCTCGTTCTTCATGAATTTTCCCAAGGGCGTGGAAGATTCCATTAGCACCTTCAGGACGTGGTTCCACACCGGGCAGCAGAGAGACCACATGCATCCGTGGTCTACATATTTCACCTGGATGTGGCTGGAAGATGGTCCCATCCTGGTCCTGGGGGCGATTGGCGTGGTAGTGGCGCTGTTTCGGGCGACCAATCGCTTCGCTGTCTTCACCGCATTTTGGGCGATGGGAATTCTCGCGGCATATTCGCTGGTTCCGTACAAGACTCCCTGGCTGGCGTTAAGCATCCTGCTACCGCTGATCATTGTGGCAGGCTACGCGCTCGGCCAATGCTCTCGCGGATGGCAGCGCGCCGCAGCCATGATGGCGCTGGCCGCGTCCTGCGGCTGGTCCGCTTACCAGGCGATTGACCTCAGCTTCTTTTCCTATGACGATGATGTGCGGCATCCTTATGTTTATGCCCACACCAAGCGCGACTTCCTCGGATTGGTGGACGACGTGGAGTCAATCGCCGCGCACACGCGCCAAGGCAAGCAGATTGGCATCACCATCATGGCGCCGGAGCATTGGCCGCTCCCCTGGTATCTGCGCGACTATCCCAACGCCGGCTACTGGGGCCAAGTGGTCACCAACAACGTGCAGCCCATCATCATTGCTTATGACACGCAGATCGCCGAAGTCAACCGCCTCTTCGGCGACAAATACCGAATCATCAGCAGCCACTACCTGCGCGGCAACCAATTGGTCCTTTATCTGCGCAACGACTTGCAACCCTAGCTTTTGTTCGCCAGTTTTTGTTGATGACGAAAGACTTGAGGAGAGAGATGGCCCAGGAATCGTTCAGCCAAGAAACATTTGCCGCCGTTGACCAATATTATGCCGACCTGCTGGTCAAAGCCGGTCCCGCGCTGGACGCCGCGCTCCAAAGCAGTGACGCTGCCGGTCTTCCGTCCATCAACGTTTCGCCTAACGCCGGCAAGCTGCTCTTCCTGTTGGCGCGACTGATGGGAGCCCGCCGCATTCTGGAGCTGGGCACGCTCGGCGGTTACAGCACTATCTGGATGGCCCGCGCTCTTCCCGCGGACGGACGCCTGATCACTCTTGAATTCGACGCCAAGCATGCCGAAGTTGCCCGCGCCAACATCGCCCGCGCCGGACTCGCCCATCTGATCGAGATACGGATGGGACGCGCCCTGGACACGCTGCCGCAGCTTGCCGCCGACGGCAGCGGCCCGTTTGACCTGATCTTTATTGATGCCGACAAAGCGAGCTACCCGGACTACTTCACCTGGGCTCTGAAACTCTCGCGCCGCGGCACGCTGATCATCGCTGACAACGTGGTGCGCAAAGGCGCAGTGGCCGATCCCAACACCACTGATGCCAACGTGATGGGCGTGCGCCGGATGAATGAGTTGATCGCCGCGGAGCCGCGCGTGACGGCCACCGCCATGCAGACCGTCGGCGTGAAGGGCTATGACGGTCTGGCCTTCGCCCTGGTGGTCGGCTAGCCGCCGCCAAACATCGCCCCGCGACAAAAGCGAATTTCACGCGTCTATAATCCTTGCCATGTCTTCCCTGGTCCAGAACCTGCGCTTCGGCGCGCGCATGCTGCTCAAGAATCCGGGATTCAGCCTGGCCGCTATTGTCACGCTGGCGCTGGGGATGGGCGGCAACACCGCCATATTCACCATCACCAGCGCGCTCATGTTCAGGCCGCTGCCGTATGCCAGTCCTCAGCAACTGGTCGCACTGGACGCGCGGGACAAAGCGCAGAACAGCCGCTGCTGCACCCTGGGCTGGACAGACCTGATTCGCGAGCACAACCAATCTTTTTCCGGCTTTGCCGTGGCCGCCCTGGACGGCTTCAACCTCAGCGGCCGGGGCGAACCGCGGCAGGTCGCCGCCGGACGCGTCTCGCCGGAGTTCTTTGAGGTTCTGGGCGTGAAGCCGGAACTGGGCCGCGCCTTTCTTCCTGACGAAGGCCAGCCCGCGGGAAAACCGGTGGTGATGATCAGCAATGAACTCTGGCACAGCCAGTTTGGCGCGGACCGCAACGTCGTTGGCCAGACGGTGACGCTCGATTCCACCGCGTACACCGTGGTGGGCGTGCTGCCCGCCGGCATACATTATCCGTTTCTTGGCCCGGCGGACGTGTGGACGCCGCGCTACTTCGAGCATTCCTTGTTCACGCCGCAGCGTCTGCGCCAGGGGGTTGGCTACCTGAGCGCGGTCGCCCGGCTGCGGCCCGGCGTCTCGCGCGAAAAAGCGCTGGCGGAGATGCAGGTGCTGCACCAGCAATACCGCAAAGAAAATCCCGCGGCCCCGGACGCTGATCCAGGCATCGCGCCATCGGTCAGCAACCTGCAAGACTCCCTGGTCGCCAATCTGCGCTTGACCCTGTTGCTGCTGTCGGTTGCGGTGGGCGTGGTGTTGTTGATCGCGTGCGCCAACGTGGCCAGCCTGTTGCTCTCGCGCGCGCTGGCCCGCAAAAGAGAAATTGCGGTGCGCACGGCGCTGGGCGCGCAACGCGCAGCGCTCATCTTTCAACTGCTTACCGAAAACGTCCTGCTGGCGTTCGTCGGAGGGGCGCTGGGCCTGGGCCTGAGTTGGGCGGCCACCAGGTATCTGTCGTCGCTCAGCCAGAACAATCTTCCCCAGGGCATCCCCATCACCATGGACGCACGCGTCCTGCTCTTCACTCTGGGGCTCTCGGTCTTCACCGGGCTGGCCTTTGGCATTTTCCCCGCGCTGCAACTCTCGCGCACCAACGTGAATGAAACGCTGCGCGATGAGGGACGCGGTTCCACCGGCAGCCATCATCGGGTGCAGCTCCGCGGCGCGCTGGTGGCAGGCCAGGTGGCGCTGTCTTTGCTGCTGATGATCAGCGCCGGTCTGCTGGTGCGCAGCTTTTCCCGGCTGCTGCGCGTGGATCCGGGATTTGATCCGCAAAACGTGCTGACCATGAACGTTTCTCTTCCCACGGTGAAATACGCGGACACGCAAAAGCAGATCGCGTTCTTTGACGATTTGCTGCGCCGTGTGTCGGCGCTGCCCGGCGTGCGCTCCGCCGCAATCTCCGCCGCGCTCCCGCTCAACCCCATTCGCATCACGCCCATTCTTGCTGAAGGACAGCCGGAAGTGCCTCTGGGCGAGCGGCCCTTCACCATCATTGAAGCCGTCAGTCCATCGTGGTTCCGGACCATGAGCGTGCCGCTGCGCACCGGACGCCAGTTCACTGACGTTGACAACGCCGAGGCGCCCAAGGTCCTCGTCGTCAATGACGCGCTGGCGCGCCGCTACTGGCCGCATGAGAATCCAATCGGCAAACACATCGCCCTGGGCCGGCTGGCTCCCTCGGAAGTGGTGGGCGTGGTGGCTGACGTGAAGAACCGCGGCCTGGCGCAAGAAGCCCAGCCGCAGATTTACCTGCCGTTCCCGCAGCTCCCCTGGCGCAACATGAATCTGCTGGTGCGCTCCGCGGTTGCTCCCCGCAGCCTGGTCTCCGCAGTGCGCGGGCAAATTGCCGCCGTGGACGCCGATCAGCCGGTCGCCAACATTCTCACCGTGGACGACCTGATGGATGGCTCGCGCGCGCGGCCTCGCTCCATCATGCTGCTGCTGGGACTTTTTTCCGCAGTCGCGCTGGTGCTGGCGATCGTCGGCATCTATGGCGTGCTGGCGTACTCGGTGGCGCAACGCCGGCAGGAACTCGGCATTCGCCTGGCGCTGGGCGCGGAGAAGTCTGACATCTTCCGGCTGGTTGTGGGTCAAGGACTCTTGCTGACGCTCATCGGCATCAGCATTGGCCTGGTCACGGCGCTCATTCTTTCCTGGGCGATGTCCGGGTTGCTGTCGGAACATCTATATAACGTCAGCGCCCGCGACCTGGCAACGTTCTCGCTGGCGCCCCTGGCGTTCCTGGCGATCGCCGTTCTGGCCAGCTACCTCCCCGCACGCCGAGCGACCAAAGTGGATCCGACCGAGGCGCTGCGGTAAGAAAGCACCTAGCTACTAGCACCTAGCAATTAGCCAAACCACTGAAGACAAAAAGCGTGAAAATTACCAGACTGTCTGGCACTAAGCGTTGCGAAGCTAGCGGCTAGTTGCTAGCTGCTAGGTGCTAGCTGCTAGTTGCTTCTTCCTCACCGTCAGTTTCTCAATCAGATCTGTTCTGATCTTGAAACCGCGCCCTGCGCCTTGCGGCAGCGGGATATATCCCTGGGCGGAGATCTCAACCTCAGGTTCAATGATGTCTTCTTTCCAGTAGCGCTTGGACGCTGAGACGTCGCCCGGCAAGCTGAAATTCGCCAGCGTCGAAAGCGCGA
This sequence comes from Terriglobia bacterium, assembly GCA_020072815.1. Lineage (NCBI taxonomy): Bacteria > Pseudomonadati > Acidobacteriota > Terriglobia > Terriglobia bacterium. The sequence continues at coordinate 59,104 of JAIQGE010000017.1, forward strand.
TGTTGTGCGAGCGTCCAATGCCCGACTCCAGCATGCCTCCGCACCAGACGGGAAGCCCCGCGGTTTGGGCCGCGTTGTGCACGGCGATGGCTTCGGTGAATCCGCCCACGCGGCCGACTTTCACGTTGATGATCCGGCACGCGCCCAGTTCAGCGGCGGCCTGCGCGTCGCGGCGGCCGTGGATGGCTTCGTCCAGACAGATGGCCGTCTGGAGCTGCTTCTGCAGCTTCGCGTGAAAATAGAAATCGTCATGCCACAGCGGCTGCTCAATCATCAGCAGGTTGAAGCGGTCAAAAGTCTTGAGATGCTCACTCTGGTCCAGCGTATACGCTGAGTTGGCGTCGCAGCTCAGCACGATGTCCGGCCAGCGCGCGCGAATTTTCTCGAAGACTTCCACGTCCCAGCCGGGTTTGCATTTAACTTTGATCCGGCGGTAGCCCGCGCTCAGTTCGGTGGCGATCTTTTCAAGAAGCTGCTCGTGTGAATTCTGTATGCCGATGGATACGCCGCATGCCAGCTCCGTGCGCGTACCGCCCAGCAACTTCCATAGGGGGACTTGCTTCTGCTGCGCTTCCGCGTCCCAAACGGCATTTTCCACCGCACACTTGGCCATGCGATGTCCGCGGATCTTGCCGGTCAGCGCGGGCACGTCAGCGCCGCGTTCAACGTTTTTGCCCAGCAACGCCGGCGCCAGGTAGCGTTCGGTGGCGTACCAGGCCGTGTCCACGGATTCTTCGCTGTAAAACGGGTCCTCGCCGGCCACGCATTCGCCCCAGCCTTCCGCGCCGTCGGTGTGCAGCGTGACCAAAAGGATGCGGCGCTCCGTGGTGCGGCCGAAACTGGTTTCAAAAAAGTGCACCAGCGGCATGTGGATCTCGCGCAGGGTAACGGCTTCAATCTTCATTCCATGCCCTCCTGGGGGCCTAGGCTAACGCATCTTCTTATTCGGATGAAGACGCGTAGGACCAGCGCTCATCCCAGCGTCCCAGCAAAAAAGCGCCGTTGCCTTCGGCATCGCGCTCATAGCCCAGCGCTGCCAGGCCTTCGCGGAAGGCGGCCAGAAATTGTTCACGATTGCGTTTCTGCACATCCGCGGCCTTGGGCCGGTTGTCCTCGGACGACTTCCACGCGTAAATCTGCGCCGGCACGTTGATCTTTTTCTCGACGGCGAATTTTGGCGGCTCGCCCTTCTCCAGAAGGTTCACCACGCGCTTGGACTTCAACCACCATTCGGCGACCAAGCGGTCCGTGGGCAACCCGCCCTGCAGCGGCGACGACGAGTATCCGTAATGGTTCACGCTGTAGCGCCGCGCGATGGCCCCCAGCCGCACCATGTTCAGGTGAGCGTTCTTGATTTCCAGCGGATCAAAGGTCCACTCCAGCAGCTCAAAGCCTTGCGCGATGGCGTCATCGCGCTGGACCAGCTTGAGCTTGCGCCCCAGGCCGTAATTGCGCCAGCTCTCGCGCACCGCCAGCATGTGGGAGTGCAGGTAAGCTTGGCCGGCGCGCGTGCCGGGGATGGAAAACGCAAAGCCCACCAGTTCGCCGCCGTCAAACGCGCCAATGATCTGGCCGCCAATCTTCTGGCTGACCACGAACATGCGCAGGGGAATCAGGTCAACGTCGTCAAAGTTCCAGACTTCTTTTTGCAGGGCAACGCAAGCCTTAAATTCGGCGATAGTGCTGCACTTGCGAATGGTGATGCGATCAGCGGCGGTCGCGGTGGTGGTCACGGGCGGTCCTCAAAAGTTTTGGCTCGTTGCCACAGGCTTTCCATCTCGTCCAGCGTGGCGCTTTCCAGCGTCTTGCCTTGACTGGTTAGTTGTTCCTCCAGCCAGCCGAAGCGCCGCCGGAATTTTCGGTTGGTCTTGCGCAAGGCCGATTCGGAGTCCACGGACAGCCGCCGCGCCAGGTTCACCAGCACAAAAAACAAGTCGCCTAGCTCGTCTTCCAGCCGCGCATGCAACTCGTCCGGGATTTTCTCTTTGCTCCCAGGCCGCAGCGCGCCGGCCGTGGCCTGGGTAATGTGCTCTTGCAACTCGCGCGTCTCTTCCTCCAGTTTATCGAACAGCCCGGCAAGTTCCGGCCAGTCAAAGCCCACGTGGGCCGCTTTGGAACTAATCTTATGCGCCTCCATCAGCGCCGGCATTTTGCGGGAGACGCCGTCCAGCAACGCTTCCCTCTCGTGCGGCTCTCCGTCGCCCTGCACACGCGCTTTTTTTTCTTCCGCTTTGATGGCTTCCCAATTCTTGAGGACCTGCTGCGAGTCTTCTGCCTTCACGTCACCAAAGACGTGCGGGTGTCTGGCGATCAACTTGTTGCTGAGCGCATCGAGAACGTGATCAATATTGAACCGTCCTTCTTCCTGCGCCATTTCCGAGTAGAAGAGCACTTGCAGGAGCAAGTCGCCCAACTCTTGCGGCAGCTCTTGCCAGTCGCGGTTGTCAATGGCTTCAATCACTTCATACGTTTCCTCTAAGGTGTAACGCTTAATGGTGTCGAAGGTCTGCTCGCGGTCCCAGGGACAACCGCCGGGCGCGCGCAAGCGGGCCATGATGGCAACCGCTCTCTCGAATTTTTCTCCGGTGGACACGAAATCAATGCTATCATTGCCCAACTTTCCGGACCCTCTGAAAGACACGACGCCCATGTTTCCTTTTGTGCCCGACAGCAAAGGAGAGGTCTGGCTTTGGCCTTTACTGCGCCAAATCCGTGACGTCCTCAAAGGCGCCTTGGAGGCCCGCAAGCTGCTACCCGCTGCATTCGTGCTGATGCTCGGGTTTCTCGCCCTGACCGCCTGGGATGGCTACTCCAGCACCCGTGAATTGCTCAGCGCGCAGGCCTACGTGCAGCGAACCCATGAAGTCCTGCATGAAATGGACGGCGTGGAAGACGGCCTGCAGGACGCCCGCGAAGCCTGGCTCCACTACGTGCTTACCCCGGAAAAGCAGGACAGGGTCAATTTTGAAAGCGCCGTGTTGCGCACCTGGACACAGTTGGACCGTGTTTCGGGAAAAGATCCTGAACATCAGGCCAGCATCAAGCAGTTGCGCGGCTTCATCACCGACGAACTGCAACAGTTGCGCGCCGACGTCTATTCCAACTACTCCAAACGCATTTATCACTCGCCGGAAGCAGATGCCAAGATGGACCGCGTCCGCGATGCCATCCAAAATTTCAAGGACGAGCAGGAACGCCTGCTGCGCGACCGCAACCAGGCAGCGCAGGTGCGCTCCCGCCAGATCACGCGCAGCGTATTTTCCCGCACCATGGTGTTCAGCGGGCTCATGGCCGTGCTCTTTCTGCTGGTCATGCGGGATTCCAAGAAGCTTCGCGTCGCGGAACAAAAGGCGTTGCTGGCCCAAACCGGCCTGGAGGGTTCGCTCCTGCAGCTCAAGAGCGAATCGGAAAACAGCCGGCTTTTGAATGAGCTCCAGGCAGACTTCCAGATCTGCGTAAGCGCCACGGAAGCCTACAAAGTAGCCGCCAGTTATCTGCAACGACTGATGCCGGAAAGCCTGGGTACGGTTTTTGCGATTGATAGTTCGCAAGATGCGATGGATGCGCAGGCCATCTGGCCGTCGCCGGAAGCCGCTCCTTTACATCAGGTGTTTTCCCGCGAAGACTGCTGCGCCGTCCGCGGCGGGCGCTTGCATGCGCACTTGAATTCGCCCAAGGGCATTGATTGCCGGCACTTCACCGCAGCCGTCCCCGCCACCTACATTTGCTTTCCTCTTTCCGCGCTGGGAGAAACCCTGGGCGTGCTGCATTTAAGCGCTCCCAATCCTGAAATGTTCACGGAAAACCGGCTGGCGCTGATCCAGCAGATTGGCGAATACGCCGCGCTGCGGCTGGCCAACCTAAAGCTGAAAGAGAAGCTGCAGCACCAGTCGCTGCGCGATCCGCTCACCGGGCTGTACAACCGGCGGTTTCTGGAAACCACCCTGGAACAGGAACTGGGCCGGACAGCGCGCGGCGGCGCCGGCATCGGCTTGATCATGGCGGACATTGACGGCTTCAAACTTTTCAACGACAAATTCGGGCACGACGCCGGCGACCTGGTGCTCAAAGAGATTGCCGCGTTGTTGCGCCGGTCGGTCCGCGCGGAAGATATTGTCTGCCGCTACGGCGGAGAGGAATTTCTCGCCGTGGTCCCGGAGAGCACGCTGGAGAGCGTGCAGGAGCGCGCGGAGCAGATGCGCGCGGCCGTCTCTAAACTGCAGCTCGACTATGCCGGCAACCGCCTGGGCAAGATTACCGCATCTTTTGGCGTGTCTTATTCGCAGGATGGCGCGGTGGCCTCCAGCCAGCTTTTGCGCTACGCCGACGACGCCCTGTATGAGGCCAAACGCAGCGGTTGCGATTGCGTCCGCCTCAGTGAAGCCGCCAGCGCCAAGCCGCCCGCTTCTGAGACCGACCAGGACAAAGCGCGCGCCCAGGTGCGTTCCATCACCGGCCGCAGCTGAAGCAAGGACTCTTACCCCTTTCTAATCCGTTTCTTTCTAAGCCACCTCTAACCTTCTAGTTCTAGCCTGGATAGTAGTGTTCCGAAGTAATGTTGTTTCTTCGCCCCAAAGCATCCAACAATAGAGGTAGATGATTCGCTCTTTACCACAGCAAGGCCAGGGCTTTGACGTCCTGGTGATCGGCGGCGGCATCAACGGCGTGGCCATTGCGCGAGAGTGTGCTCGCCATGGCAAACGCACCTTGCTGGTGGAGCAAAGCGACTTCGCCTCCGGAGTCACCAGCCGGTCTACGCGGATTATCCACGGCGGGCTGCGTTATCTGGAACAGGGCGAGATCGCCATGGTGCGCGAGTCCCTGCGTGAACGCGAACGCTTGCTTCGCCAGTCGCCGCACCTGGTCCGCGCGCAGCAATTTCTCCTGGTGTTGCCGGGACATGCGCGCTCGTTGCTCCGCAGTTCGCTGGCGGTACGCACCGGCCTGTGGCTGTACCATCGCTGGGCCGGCGAGCAAAAGTCTGCTCCGCCTGACCTGCGCCTCCTGGAACAGCAACTCGACTCCGGCCGGCAGTGGGCGATTTACTCCTACGAAGACGCGCAGTGCGAATTCCCGGAACGCCTGGTGGCCGAGTGGCTCGTTGAGGCCGTCGAAGCCGGCGCTTTGGTGCGCAACCACACCAAGGTACTGGCGATTATTCACAGTAACGGCCGCGCTACCGGCGTCCGCCTGCGCGACGAAATCTCCCGCCAGGAATACCAGGTCTCCGCCACCTGGATCGTGAACGCTACCGGCCCGTGGGCTGATCTGGTTGCCGGCTCTTCCGGCATCAAGGCCGCGCGCATGGTGGGCGGAGTGCGCGGCTCGCATTTGGTGCTGCCCAAATTCGCGGGCGCGCCAGAAAATCCCGTTTATACCGAAGCGCTCGACGGACGTCCTATCTTCGTGCTGCCCTGGAACCACCAAGTGCTGGTCGGTACCACAGAGGTGGCCGACTCGGCCGCGCCGGACAACGCCCAGCCCAGGGCTGATGAAATCAACTACCTGTTCAACAGCTTTACCAGTATCTTCCCGCACTCCGGGCTCACGCCGGCGGATGTGCGTTATGCGTTTGCCGGAATTCGTCCTCTGCCCTACGCCCCGGGCAAGTCCTACTCGGCGGTCACGCGCAAGCATGTCCTGTTTGACCACAAAGATGACGGCGCCGCCGGGATGATCTCCGTCATCGGCGGCAAGCTGACCACCGCGGCCAGCCTGGCCCGCGACGTTGCCCGCAAGATCGGCATCCCAGTCCCTGAGCCGGTGAACGTCTTTGCCGCGCCGGCACAAGAAGAAGGCGTGGACATGGTGGTGCGGCAATGGTCGCACACCGTGGCCAGCAAAGCCCGCATTCGTGAGGATTGCGCGCAAGGCATTGCCGAATGGCACGGTCGTCACGCTCTGGCCATTGCCCATGCCGCGTCGCTGGACGAGCATCTGCGCGAACCCATCTGCGCACACAGTTGCCACCTGGTGGCTGAAGCCGTGGACGCGGTGGCCCACGAGTCAGCGATTACGCTGGGCGATATTGTTCTGCGTCGCGTTCCCGTGGCCCTGGGCGCATGCTGGTCAGAAGCCTGCAGCCGAGAAGCCGCACGGAAAATCGGCGGCACCTTGGGCTGGGACCAGGCGCGCATTCACCAGGAACTGGATAGCCTGGAGCAAGAACGCGAGAAATTCCTGCACCCAAGACAAGTCCCCAACACGCCTGATGCCGCCACACCTGAAGCGCGGCCGCTGATGAAGACCGAGAGCACGTAAGCCGACTCGTCTCTTACGAACTTCGCCAAGACGCAACTAGACGATCGTGAGTGGCCCGCTTCGCGCTGTAGCGCAACGCTGTGCCTCACTAAGAGCGCAACTGTTAGAATGACTCCGCTATGCCTACCGTAAATGGGCTGTTCTGGAACCGAAAGCAAGCAAAATCGCCGCGCTTGTTGGTTCTGGCCCTGGTCTTGTCCGGCGGATGCCAGTCGTCATTTCTTTACAAATGTCACGACGCGGAGGGCATTGATCGAAAGAAACAGTTGGAGATTTTCGGGGCCAGCATGTTGTTCGTCCAGCTGGCCGTTGAAGGCTACATGGACGCTGCTTACGCCCATTTCAGCGACGCCGCAAAGGCCAACACTTCCAAAGATCAATTTGCTCAAGTTTTGCAGGTATTTAAGCCGGCGCGCCACTTCGAAGGCTATCGCCTCGAAAAGATCATGACCGTAACCGGATGGGGAGATACCTCAAAGACCAATGGCGTCGCCATTTGCTCGAATGATATTGCCCATCCTGAGCTCGGCGTGACTGTGGCAATACAAAAGGTCCCTGAACAAGCGTATACGCTGATCTCAGCCAGGAGCACAACCAGCCACGAAAGCTGGATCATTTCTGTTTGGCTGGTTCCGCACGCTGGGACGTGGGAGGTGAACGCCTTCCACGCAACGATACAAACTGCCGTAGGCAAGAAGGCAGAGGATTTTCTCGCGATGGCCCGGGCGGAAAAAAATCGCGGACACGCCCTTAACGCGGGCTTGTTGTACTCCGGCGCCGCCAGTCTCGCCGGGCGCGGTCCTTTCCTTCACACTGGAATGGAGGATCTCATTCACCAGGAAGCACAACAGGTCACTCCACCTCAGGAGTTCCGCGGTCGCGCTCCTTTCCCCTTCGCCGGGCCATCAGGTCCGTTCTCCATTCTCCGTGTCAATCTCACGCCTCTAGATGGGAAAATCTACTTGGTGATTGCGTACGAGACCGATCCATGGAAGGACTCTCGAGAGATCGAAAAGAAGAACCATGCGCTTATCAGGGCCTTCGCCACCCGATTTCCTGAATATTCCGAAGTCTTTGGAGGGATCATTGCCGAAGCGACTGAGCTTGGGGGAAATAATGGTTGGCGTACGGTCGAAGAGAAAACTGCGATCTTGTCCCACGCAGCGTCGCCAGGCAATCAAGAATGATTGGAGGCAAAAGAGTGGTTCGCGCTTCCGCGCAGGAATCCAGGGTTGTACCATTTGAGTGTTGCTATCGATCATCGGAGGATTCGCATGGGAAACATCATTCAATTCAAGCGTCCTGATGGAAAAACTTGTCCTGGCTACCTGGCCTCGGCCAAGGGAGATGCCGGCGCGCCCGGTTTCGTCGTCATTCAAGAATGGTGGGGGCTGAATCCTCAGATCAAGAAGACCGCTGACCGCCTTGCCGAAGGCGGCTACCACGCGCTGGTTCCGGATCTCTACCGTGGCAAAGTCGCCAGCGCCGCCGACGAAGCGGCCCACATGATGGCGGGCGTCAACTTTCCCGATGCGGCCGAGCAGGACATTCGCGGCGCCGTGCAGTACCTCAAGCAGACGTCGAAGAAAGTTGCCGTGGGCGGATTCTGCATGGGCGGCGCGCTAACGCTGCTGGCCGCCGGGCGCGTCCCGGAGATGGACGCCGGCGCCTGTTTCTACGGCATTCCGCCGGCCAACGTGCTTGATCCCAAGACCATCAAGGTCCCGCTCATCTGCCACTTCGCCAACCAGGACGACTGGTGCACGCCCGCCAAGGTGGACGAACTGGAGGCCGCGCTCAAACAGTCGAAGTCAAAATTCGAGCTGTATCGCTACAACGCGCATCATGCCTTCATGAATGAAGCGCGTCCTGAAGTTTACGACGCGCAGAGCGCCAAGGCCGCGTGGGAGCGGACCATGAAGTTCCTGGAGAAGGCGCTGGCGTAATGGCATGGCCTGAACCCATCACTTTGCGCGGGAGGCATGCCGTCCTCGAACCGCTCACCCACGCCCATCACGACGATCTGGTCGAAGCGGTGCAAGACGGCGAGTTGTGGAAGCTGTGGTACACCGTAATTCCGCCGCCGGACAAGATGAGCGTGGAGATTGACCGCCGGCTCGACCTGCAAGCCAAAGGAACCATGCTTCCCTTTGCCGTTCGCGACATCCGCACGGCCAAAGTCGCCGGCATGACCACTTACATGAATATTGACGCGCCCAACCGGCGCGTGGAGATTGGCTCCACCTGGTACCGCAAGAGCGTGCAGCGCACGGCGTTGAACACAGAATGCAAACTGCTTTTGCTCACGCATGCGTTTGAATCCCTTGAATGCATCTGCGTGGAGCTGCGCACACATTTCTTCAACCATCAAAGCCGCCGGGCCATTGAGCGCTTGGGCGCGAAGCTGGACGGCGTCTTGCGCAACAACCAGATTCTGCCCGGAGGGACCGTCCGCGACTCCTGCGTCTACAGCATCATTGCCGGCGAATGGCCCACGGTGAAGGCGCACCTCACGTGGAAGCTGAACCGGGCAGCAGCTGGGGCGTAGAAGCGCCGAGACAGTTTGCGAAGTGCGCCGCAAGGACGCGAAACGGAATCGCACTTCTTGCCGGTACCGCTAGTTCGCGACTGCCGGCCGTCTTCCCGCTCAAGCGACGCCACCCGGAACAACCTGGACGACAAACCATTCGGCGCCATAGCGCTTGAGGTGGAGTGTCACTCCGCCTGCTTGCAGCTTGCCTTCCCAATCGTGCAGTTCCACGGTGGCTTCGTCGGTAGACTTGCGGGTGATGGTCCAGTTCAAAAAGATTCCGCCCAGCGGGTGGTCCTTCTTCCATGCGGCTTCTCTTTCTTTGGAGAGATACAGTACGCGTCCGCGGTAGCCTGCCACCTGGATGGGCTTGGACTTGGGGCCAACCAGAATGAGATAGCGCGACTGGCTCAGTCCATATTCGGCGAAGAAGGCTTTCTGCAGAATCCTCGCGTCTTCGTCCTCGGGCGCACCCTTGGCCGAATACAGGGGACAGGGGTCGGCGCCATCGGGAATTCCATCACCGTCAGTATCGGGATTGTGGGGATCGGTGCCTAGTCTTTGCTCTTCGATGTCGGTCAGGCCGTCACCGTCGGAATCGCGCTCAACGTCGGCGACGGAGATGTGCCAGGTCTGCTCACCCAGAGCCGGGGCGGATTGCAGAGGCGGGAGGTGGCCTTCCATGATCCCGCGCGGCCCGGGCTCATCCTGTGTGAAGCGAAAGACCAGGTGGCCCGGGACCTGTTCCTGCAACCGAGGCTCGCTGATGCTGCGGTAAATCTTTTGCGGCAGCAGATAGGGTCCGTGCCAGGAGCTTTTGTCCTCAGGGTTGGTACTGGTGATGAGATACAGATCGTTGGCGTCCCCCAAAAAGTACTCATGGATCACCGCGTAGGTTACGCCGTCCGCTCCCTTCACCGAGGCCAGTGGTTTCTGTACTTCATTGTCAGAAAAATGCCACATGGGATGGGTGATGATTCCCAGCTTAAGCGTCTTGGGCACGGGCATGCTGTCCCTGGCCAATTGCTCGATGCGGCGCGCCGCAGCCAGACTCTCCGGCGTGCCCAGTTCGCCCAGGCGGGCGTAGGCGCGTACTCGTAGCTCCTTGGTGCTACGCCCGAGCAGGGCCCGGCCAGGATTTTCCTCCGGGTCAGTCTGCGCAATCTTCTCCAGGGCGACGACGTTCGTCAAAGTTGCGATGTCTGGAGGCTCTGCCCGTCGGCTGTCGCTCGCCAGCGAAAGGCCGAGAAAGAAAGTCGTGAGCAAGGTCAGCGAGGAACACCAGTTCATGAATGCCCCCTGGCGAATCGAGACTGTGCTTACCGTAAAGAACCGGCCCGTCAAAAAGCGCCAGCTAATTAGACGGGCCTGCAAAAGAACGGGCAGCGGCTCGATTCTTACGCCGGTGTGACTAAGGACGATTCATCCCGGCGCTGAGCGGGCGGCGTCACAATCTGTTCTTGCCTGCTTTTTTGGCCTTGGCCCAGCGTGCTTTCGCAGCCAGCGACAGCCTCTTCTTTGCTGCTGCACTCATTTTGCGCCGCTTACTTGGTGCGGAGAATGACGCGTGGCCGGTGCGGCTTCCCCGCAGGGCCTCGATGGCCGCAACCACGCGGTCCCGCTGTTCTGTCAGTCTTTCAACGAAGCTAGTGGTATTCATAGATTTGAATTATAAGCGGTGATGGCCGGTTGCCGATCGTCCCCAGTTAGACCTTGCTCTTTTTCTTTTCGCGATCAATCGCCCACAGCAGTAGAATCGCACCCACCACCGTCATCAGAGGAAACAGCATGTTAAGACCGATGATCGATGCTGGCACAATTTTTGTTCTACCTAACTCGCATCCTGGTGGTGTCCTAATTAGGACACTACTCGCATCCCCGCGTCCTTGCTTTCTCACACTCCGCGGTGACCTGTGTCACAGCCCGCACGCGACGCAATTGTTACGTTAGGGTGTGGCTTGGTGTGGGTCTGATCTACAGGATGGAAGCTTGAAAAACCGACATCGTCGCCCATGCCACTCCGCTCACGCGCGTACCGCTTGCCACATGGGTGCGCCTGAAGGGACCGCGTATCTGCGTCGTATATGACGCTCACGAACCTCCGCAGCGGCAAGGCCGCGAAGATTCAGAAGGAGGAAGCAATGAAATTCACAAAGGCTTTGTTTATCGCATTCAGTATTCTTGCGCTCTGTCTGTTCGTACTGCCCCAGGCAAACGCGGATGAGTGGAACAAGAAGACCATCGTTACCTTCAGCCAGCCGGTCGAGGTACCGGGTGTGGGCGCCCAGATCCTGCCGGCGGGTACATACGTTTTCAAGCTGTTGGACTCGCAATCCAACCGCAACATCGTGCAAATCTTCAACGAAGACGAAACCCAGGTGTTGACGACAATTCTGGCGATCCCCAATTACCGCCTGCACCCGACTGACGAGACCGTCCTTACGTTCCGCGAGAGGGCGACCGGCACGCCGCAAGCAATCCGCGCCTGGTTCTATCCAGGACGGACATGGGGACAGGAATTTGTGTACCCCAAGGCCAGGGCCATTGAACTGGCGAAGAGCACACAGGAACCCGTTCTCGAGACACCTACTGAGCTAGCCAACGCGCCTCTGGAGGCCTTCGAGACGGCCCCGGTTGAGACCGTTCAACCCAGCGGAGAAATCATGGAACCCACCGTTGAGCAGCCTGCGGCCCTGCCGCACACTGCCAGCCCTCTGCCTTTCTTTGGACTGGTTGGGCTGCTGACTCTAAGCGCGGGCTTTGCGGTTTCAATGTTCCGCAAGCGCATTGCTTAAGTAAAGTCACTTCGTTATGCTCGCAAGATTGCGAGAGAGCTGGGTGGTACGCGAGTACCACCTCGCTTTTTCCAACAACCGCGACCGTAACAGCAGACTTCTTCGGCCAACACACAGAAATTCAGAAAAGGCTTCAACGTATGAAAAGGCCTTCTCCATTCAGACCACAACTGCCAGGTGAGACCAGCCTGAGCGTTTTCGATTGCGAAACACGCACCGCCGCTGTACATCACTTCGCTCTGCGATTTCTAGCGGTAGTTTTTCTGCTTACGGCTCTGCCGGGTATCGCCCGGCCTCAGGCATCCTCCACTTCACAAAACCGCCCGGGCCAACAGCCTACGTTCCGATTGGAAACCGATCTGGTGGTCTTGCACGCGACGGTGCAGAACCAGAGAGGCGTTTTGGTCTCCGGGCTGGAGAAAAGCGATTTCCAGGTCTATGAGGACGGCGCTCTGCAGCAGATCAAACATTTCAGCCATGAAGATATCCCGGTCACCGTGGGCTTGGTGATTGACAACAGCGGGAGCATGCGGCCCAAGCGCTCGCACGTGATCGCCGCTGCTCTGGCGTTTGCCCGTTCCAGCAACTCACAGGACCAGATGTTTGTGGTCAACTTCAACGAACGGGTTTCCTTTGGCCTGCCGGCGGCCATTCCGTTTACTGACCAGGTGCCCCAGTTAGAGCTTGCTCTGGCCAAGTTTGCCGCCGATGGCGAGACGGCGCTGTATGACGCCGTGGCAGTCGCGCTGGACCACCTCAACAAGGGCAATCGCGACAAGAAAGTGCTGGTAGTCATCAGCGACGGAGGCGACAACGCCAGCAGGAACAACCTGGCCAAGGTGATCGCCATGGCGCGGCAGCCGGGGACCATCATCTACACCATCGGCCTTTTTGATGAAACCGATGAAGACCGCAATCCCAAAGTGCTCAAGCAACTCGCCCACGAGACTGGCGGCGAGACGTTCTTGCCGACGGCCATCAAGGAAGTGGTACCCATCTGCGAGCGAATCGCCCGTGATATTCGCAACCAATACACCATCACCTACGTCCCGACCAACAAGAACCAGGACGGGGCCTATCGCGCCATTGAGGTCAAGGCCGCTGCGCATGGCCAGGGGGCTTTGCAGGTCCGCACCCGCGCCGGTTATTACGCACGCACTGGGGTGCAGTCGATGCCGCAGCCGGCGCCGCCGGAGAAAGGCGGCCGGCCATGAAACCCGGCGGCAACCCGCGGATGTTGCGCCAGAAAGATCGGCCCCGAAGAACACCAGCGCAGAGATGGCTCGATTGGCTTCAATACTTCTTCTTTGCCGTTGCGCTCCTCACGCTCTGTTACGTCGGGTTCACACTGCTCGACGCGAAACTCTATCAGGCCGACCAGAACCGGCAATTTGAACAAGCGAAGAATTCAGCGCCCGCGATACCTGACAGTGATCTTCTCTCCGAATCTCCTGCTCCCGTTGAGCCGCTGTCCGCGAGTCCTGCCACCACGGCAACCGCCCTCCGCGGACCCCATGCGGTGGGACGCATCGAGATCCAGAGAATCGGCCTGGCCGCCATGATCATGGAAGGCACTGACGAGCGGACTTTGCGGCGGGCCGTCGGGCATTTTCCCGGCACGGCGCTCCCCGGACAGCGCGGGAACGTGGCCATCGCCGGACATCGCGACACTTTCTTCCGCGCCCTGCGCAACATCCGCAAGAACGACGAAATCACCCTGGAGACGGCCACCGGGTCGTACCGCTATCAAGCTGACTCTACTGAAGTGGTCGAACCCCAGAACACTGAAGTGCTGGACAGCTCTGATGACTCGCGGCTGACGCTGGTGACTTGCTATCCGTTCTCGTATGTTGGCCCGGCGCCCAAGAGATTTGTTGTGCATGCGCACCGAGTGAGATGAAGCATCGCCAGACCAAAATGCAAGCCTAATAGCCTTGAGGTTTTGACGATACTCGTGGAGCACAGCCGCCCTCGGCTGTGCATTGTCTCTGCGACCTCTGCGTCCTCTGCGGTGAAATTCCAGGGCTTGGCTTTCAATTATAGGTACTACTCGATCCAAACGAGCCACGCCCGTCACATTATTCAGAAAACGTCCCGTCTGTCCCCGGTTTTCCTGTCCCCGGCTTTCCTGTCCCCGGCTTTCCCCCGGTTTTCCTTTCGCTGAAGCTGAAAAACCAACGGCCAGCTTCCCGCGAAAGGATGGGGCGCCGGCTTACAAACACAATTCCCGCACCTCTCCTCTTACTTCGTCGCCGGCGGCGCATAGAACCATTGTTTCGTCCAGTCTCGTCCGTTGAACCAGTCGAAGCTCCACTGGGCTTTGATGAGGAGCTGGCTCTGGAACAGGAAATGGCCGTTCCTTCCGGGGACGGCTTTGTTGCGGTAAAGCAGCACGTCGTATTCCGGGCCGATGGAAAGACTGGGGAAGATATCGATCTTCAACTGGTGCTGCGAGTAATCCTTCAGCAGGGTGGTGGCTGCGTTCTCGGTGCCATACCTCACCCAGAAGTAGTCCCCGCCATCGGTGAGCACATAGCTCAGGCGCTTGTGGAACGGAACAGTCATGTTGATCTTCCAGTATGCGCCGGTGTGGGCCTGGTTGCGGCGGTCGGTGAAGACCACCGACCGGGTGTTCAGCGCGGTGGCGTCGTTGCTGAGGGCGTTGGAGGCGCACGTGGAAAGCGACTGCGCGACATCGGAGGGGCACCGCAGCGGCACCGGATGGCCGTCGGTCAGGAAGTTAATGCCGGTCAGGGCCTTCAATTCGTAGCTCCATTCCGGGCCGAACTCAACCGAACTTACGCGCCGCTTCCAGCGATAGCCGGGACGAAACGCGACCGTATAGCTGCGGTCGAGGTGGATACGCAGCTGGTCCTTGATGTCACTGCCGTCTTCGCCCTTATGCGTAGTCTTGAGTTTAATGCTGGTAACGCTTTCCATCAGCGGTGTTTCGAAGTGCGTAGTCATCAGAAATTCATGGCGCTCGGGCTGACGCGGATTGAGCGTGTACGCGTAGCCGGTATCGAGAAAGCCGAGATTGGCCGCCTGCGTGACCTGGTCCAGATCGTCAGCCTGGCCTTTGTGTTGAAAGTTGAAGGTATAGCCGGGCGAGACAAAGAGCTGGTTTCTGCGCCAGTTGCGGCTCCAGGTGGCAGCCAGGTCGCTCGTCCACGCGGTGGAAGACACGGTGCTGGGTTGTGAATTCGCGAGACCGCCGAAAAGAGACGTCACATCGAAATTGTTGCCGGTATGGGTCACACGTGTGAGACCGAGAGTCCACTTGGCCAGGTTGAAATCCCACAAGGGGCGGTTCCTGATCAACTGGCTCGCCGCGGTCTGAATGCTGACTTTCGGCGCGGTTCCCTGCGGCACATGGCCGCGACGGTGAAACACATTCCAGAGCTGTAACTGTCGGCCTGAGGTCCTGCCGACGCGCGGGTCATCCGGCAGCGCGGAGCTTGAATCGAAGTATTCTGCGGAGTTGAGTTCCCCCCCGCACTGGGCCCGGTTCGCGATCTTCTGGCAGACAATGCTGCTGATCGTCTCCAGCGATTCGCCCGCTTCCGCAGGCGTTTGTGGCGGACTCATTTGCGATGCCGCAAAATCGGGATACCCGGTATCACCCATGGCAATGAATTCACTGGTCGCGATGGAATAGAGCTTGTTCGGGTCAAGGGCCAGACCGTTGACCTTATACTCTTTGCGGTCAGAGTCGTAGTCGATGCCCAGCGTAATCAACTGGCGGTTGCGCTCGTCGGCCAGCGTCAGGGGCGAATCGTTTTCTGCCTGAAAGGCCTTCGACTGGTCCATGACTTTCTTGATGGCGCTCCCGGGCATGTAGATCAGCTGCAGAAAATCGCCCTTCCACACGATGCGATCGAGAATCGACTGCGTGGATCTGTGAATCAGGGGCAGGCGGTCGACATAGTTAGGCAGATCGACGAAAATATCGCGTTTCTGCAGCATGGCGATGTCGGCCTCGGTCACGCCCTGAATGGCGCATAGCGTAATGGTTTCGAGATAGTCCTGGCGTCGCTGCCGGTCGTCGACCCCAGACGGAGGCGTGACGTCCCTCGGCACGCACAAAGCATTGCTCCGGGGGTACAGTATCGTTGTGAACCATGACGCCTGCTGCAGCGGATCAATTCCGATCTCGGTATCGTAGCGCTGGTGAGCTGAGACCGTCTGCCATACCGTGGCGCCCACCGGGCCGGTGCGCGTAATCTGCAGTTCTCCTACATCGGTGACCCAGGAAGGCGACGACCCGTCTTTGCCGGCCACATAATGAGGATAGGGCACGGCCAGAAACTGGGGCGTGGATTTATCGAGTGGCGATGGCGGTGGCGGGTCGATTCTTCTTGATGTCCCCATCGGCGTGGACCAGTTGGTCTCGGCCCTGGCCAGCGTCGCAATCTCGGAATCGGCGGCGCTCACTACGACAGTCACGTTGGAGGAGCGCCGCGCCAGAACCTGGGCCTGCTGCGGGCTCATCTGCGCCAGCAGCACTCGGACGCCTTTGAAGGCCTGCCCATGCTCTTCGCTGTAGCGCCGGTCAAAATACGCCGACAACTGCTGCAGAGCTTCCGCAGGGTCCTTGAAAGCCACCTGCGTCTTGTAGTCCGAACTGTCGTTGCGCCATGCAAGATTCAGCAGGCCCACGGTATCGCTCAGATGCGGATCAACCACGCCAAACACCACCACATCATTGCTGTCGGGAACCGGGGGATTGCCCGCGATCAGCGCATACGGCTCAGGGTCGTGCTGCGGATGACCGCAGACGGCCGCGCCCCGGCACAGCGCCATGGGATTTCGTTCCAGGCAGCCGGGGTTGGCCGCCGGGCATTGCGCTCCGAGCGAAGACTGAAACAGCGGCAGATAAGTCGAGAAGCGTACGCAGAAAGGCGGGTTCCCCGCTCCGCTGTGCGAAAAACAGAGACGGTAGCGTTCCCCCGCCAGGAGAGTCGCCGAATGAGTCGCGTTCTGCCACGGGAACATCAGATTGAAGCTCAGAGCGTCACCGGCCACCGCATCAACGTTAAGAACCGTACATGCGGTGGTCTGAAACAGGGCGGGATCTTCGTCGTTATTGGCCGGGTTGTCGAAATCAGATTTGCTGTTGGCCCGCGGCACCTTGCAGATTCGCGGATTCAGTCCCTGCAGCGCCAGCTGCAACGCGGCCGCGAACGTGGCGGCATTCGTGCCCTTGACCTTCACCTTCACGCCCGTAAACCACGGATACACGCTGCCGCCATCCTTCACTCCTGAAAACTCAACGGTAACGCCGGCCGCCGAGGCGGCCGCTACAAGATCAGCCGCCACAGGGTACCCGGGGATAAACACTGGCGGTCGTTCCGTGTCAGACAGGGGATCGTGGTTTTTAGTCCACGAAGATTCAATCACCAGGTTCGCGCCCAGCATCTGCACCGTGGCCGTATGACGTGGGGCGGTCACCGCCGCCGGGATCGGGCTGGAAGCCAGCAGGCGTGCCATCTGGCGCAGCCGTTCCGGCCCGAAATAGAAATCGTGTCGCCCTGGAACAAGCGCGCTGTATCCTTTGGCAATAAAGAAGTTGGCGACATTGTCTTCGGGAATGCGACCCTGTCCGCGCCTTAACAGGACATCCAGGGCGCTGCCGGCCGTGACAGCCGCGTTCGGCACCCAATCACCCGGCCCTCCGTTGACCGACGGATTCCAGACATAAAGGTCTTTGCCGAGGTCCTGCGGATATGCCGCAAGCCTGGGCGGCAGACAGAATTCCCGCGCCGCCAGCTCCGGCGCGAAGTTGTCGCCGGTCCCGACGAGGATGGAAGGTAACGGGCTCGTGAGCGCAGGAAAAACCTGGGCCGAGATGCTCTGCGCCGAATGCTCACCCAGCGGATACAGCGCTTCATCCTGCGAGGTCGGGCACTCCCGGTCGTCAGGCGACTGCCAGTTCGTCATGCGGAAGTACCCCAACAGCCTGCCGGTGTAGAACACCTTCATGTTGACCGGATCCTGCGCCTGCGCTCTGGCGGCAACGCAGAAAAGGACAGCAAAGAAAACCGAAATTGTGACGCGTAGGAAGTTGAAACGCTGCATCTGTGCCTCCACAGAATCGGACACGCCCTGGGATAGGTGTGGCTCGGACATTGACTACTACAACGCTAAAGCCGGATAAAAGCCTTTCGCTGTATGGACTGCGAGCCGGAGAAAAACTCGCAAAAATTCCAATTGAATGATAGGAGGAAGAGCCTCGATCCTGGGATGCGGCCTGGTTGCCCTGAATACTTGCGGGGAATCCTACACCAGATAGCGGTGGATGAGACGGGAAAAAGGGATCTGGTTGTAAATGGCCGGTCTAGTCCCTCACTGTCTCCGCGATCCACCCGCCGCCCACCACCAGATCATCTTGGTAGAACACCACCGCCTGTCCCGGAGTGATGGCCCTTTGCGGCTGATCGAAGGTGACCAGCACTTCGCCGTTGGGTGCCGGCTCGATAGTCGCCGGGGCAGGCTCATGGCGATGGCGAATCTTCGCAGTCACGCGCAGTGGCGCGTGGGCTTGCACGCGCAATGGCGCGTCGGCCGAGACACCAACTCCCGCGCTGCCCTGCCGCCGAATCTCCTCACCCAGATCATCAAACGCAATCCAGTTCAAGTCGCGGGCGATCAGCCGGGTGTGCAGCAGATCGTCATTGCCACCCACGGTGACTTTGCCTTCGGCGCCGTTGATGTTGATCACGTACAACGGCGATCCCGTGGCCACACCCAGTCCCTTGCGCTGGCCCACGGTGAAGTTGTGGACGCCGTCATGGCGGCCCAGCACCTTGCCGTCCGTGGTGACCAGGTCGCCGGAAGTGTCTGGCAGGCTCTCGCCCTGCTCGCCCAGGTAGGCGTCAATGAATCGCTTGTAATCCCCGCCGGGAACGAAGCAAATTTCCTGCGAATCCGGCTTCTCCGCCAGAGCAAGGCCGTGCTGGCGTGCCAGCTCGCGCACCTGCGGCTTGGTCATGTGGCCCAGGGGAAAGCGCGTGCGGCTGAGCTGCTCTTGCGTCAGGCCAAAGAGAAAATATGTCTGGTCCTTGGCCGGGTCAGCGGCCCGGCGCAGCAGCCAACGGTTGCGCGCGGAATCGAATTCGCAGCGCGCATAATGTCCTGTCGCCAGCAGGTCAGCGCCGATCTGCCGCGCGGTAAGCAGCAACTGATCGAACTTCAGATGGTTATTGCACAGGCTGCACGGGATGGGCGTACGTCCGGAGAGATACTCCTGGACGAATGGACGCACCACGTCGCGTTCAAAGCGCTCCTCATGGTTGACCACGTAATACGGAATGTCCAGGTCCTGAGCGACGCGACGCGCGTCGTAAACGTCCTCAATCGAGCAACAGCGTCCCTGCACCTGCTCGGGCATGCCTTCGCGCCCGGCCAGGCGGCGCTGGTTCCAGAGCTGCATGGTCAGGCCGACCACGTTGTAGCCTTCGGCGCGCAGCATGGCCGCGACGGTGGACGAATCCACACCGCCGGACATTGCCACGGCAACCGTCTCGGTTGCGGCCACTGCGACCGTGCCGGTCGCGGCTACGGCAACCGTCTCGGCAGCCGTGCTGGCCACGGGCATGGCCTCATCGGACATGGGAAATCGGGACATTGCAATTGGATGCTCTCATCCGCAGAGAGTCTTCATCCATTATAGAGAACCACCCCCCTGTCTGGCTTTGCCGGCAAAAAGGCCTGGTTGTCTGATCCAGGCGGCTTCGGCAAGATTTAGCATTTTCTTATGATTTGGCTTCAATACTGGTACTTTCGGGCTGTTGCCAGAGCTTTCAAATGGCATACAATCTTGCCCACTAGAAGGAGCTGTCCCAGGCACATTGCGAGAGAGCAAAGCAGTACGAGGGGAACCAATGCACGAATCCGGCACGAAAGCTGGGACGCCGCCCTCTGCCCCCGGGCCGCCAGCAACCTTGGAAACTGAAGTCGCCGAGCTTCGCCGCCAACTGGCGATGGTCTCCTCCCTTGCGCCGAATCTGCCTGCCGCCGCGCCTCCGCGGGAAGATCTGGCGCTCAACGAAGCACGCTACCGGGCCCTGCTGGAGTTGTCTCCGCAAATCGTCTGCCTCACTGATGCGGAAGGCAATGCCACCTACAAAAACCAGTTCTGGTATGACTATTCCGGAATGACCATGGCGGCGTCCTTGGGGAGAGGATGGCAAGCGGCCATCCATCCCGAAGATGCCGAGCGGACCGCGCAAACCTGGCAGGCTGCGGTGGCTTCCGGCTCAGCTTACGAAAATGAACTGCGATTCCGCCGCGCTGACGGCCAGTATCGCTGGCATCTGGCGCGCGCCCTGCCGCTGAAGGACAGCACGGGCAAAATCGTAATGTGGCTGGCCATTTCCGTGGACATCCATGACCGCAAAATGGCCGCCGCTGCCGTGGCGGAAGCCGAAGAGCGGCTGCGCATGGTCATGGACTCGGCGGGCTTGGGCGCGTGCGACTACTTGCCCAAGACCGACCAGATGGAATTTACCCCGCACACCTACAAGATGCTCCGCCTGCCTCCCGGCACTGAGGCATCGCTGGCGACCATGCTGGCCTGCGCCCATCCCGATGACCGCGCATACATCCAGGCCGTCCTCGGAGGTCTTCTGGGAGGCGGCATTGGCGGCGATTACGAAATTGAACACCGGATCGTCTGGCCGGACGGGACCATTCGCTGGGTGCTCTGCCGCGGCCGGTGCGTCTTTCCCGCCGGCGGCCCGCCCCGGCTCAGCGGCGCGGTGATAGACATCACGGAACGCAAGCAGGCCGAACTGGACCGCGCCAAGCTCACCGCCGCCGTGGCTGAAGCGGAAGAGCGTCTCCGCTTTGTGGTGGAAGCCGCCGGTGTGGGCGGCTGCGACTACTATCCCCAGAGCGGCAAGACGGTGTGGTCCGGGCGCAGCCATGAGATTCTCCGTCTGGCTCCCGGCGTGGAGCCCAGCATGGAAGCTTTTGTGGAGCGCATCCATCCTGAGGACCGTCCGCACATTGAGCACGAGATCCACCGTCTGCTGGAGAACGGCGCAAACAGCGAATACGACGTTGACTATCGCATTGTTGATCCCGATGGCAGCATTCGCTGGCTTCTCTCCAAGGGCAAGTGTTTCGTCTCCAGTGCTGAGGGTGACGGCGATCATACCCGGCTCTCCGGCGTGATGCTGGACATCACCGAGCGCAAACACGGCGAGCAAGAGCGCGCCATGCTGACCACCGCCGTGCAAAACAGCCCGGACTTTGTCGGCGTGGCGGACTGCGAAGGTCATGTCTTGTTCGTGAACCACGCTGGGCAAAAAATGACCGGCCTGCGCGACGATGCCGAAACGCGCAGCAAGACCGTTCATGACTTTCTCTTCCCGGAAGAGCGCGCGGTCTTCGAACAGCAGATTCTCCCGGCCATCAACGCCGGGCGCGTGTGGGAAGGCGAGTTCCGGCTGCGCCATCTCCTTACGGGAGAACCCGTCCTGGTGGAAAACCGTGCTTTTGGTATTTTTGACTCTTCCGGCCAGCTCACTCAAATCGCCACCATCAGCCGCGATATCGCAGAGAAAAAGAAACTGGAAGCCCAGCTTCAGATGGCGCAAAAAATGGAAGCTGTGGGGCAATTGGCCGGCGGCATCGCCCACGACTTCAACAACCTGATGACCATTATCCGCGGCGCTGCTGAGGTCCTGGAAGAGCGCCTGGAAAAGGAGAACGGCTCGCGCACACGGCCCGTGGTCAAAGAGATCCATGACGCTGCGGCCCGCGCTTCCGCTCTCACCGAGCAATTGCTGGCGTTTGGCCGGCGCCAGATGGTCCAGCCGCGCGTGCTGAACCTGAACCGTGTGGTCCTGGGCGCGCAAGACATGCTGCGGCGGCTGGTGGGCGAAGACATTGCCGTGAATGTCCACTTGGAAGACGGCTTGTGGAACACAAAGATGGACCCCGTTCAGATAGACCAGATTCTGCTGAATCTGGCTTCCAATGCGCGCGATGCCATGCCTCGCGGCGGCGCCATCACCATCCATTCCAGCAACCACGTCGTGACAGAACCGCCCGCCGGCAATCCCCGCATGCAGCCCGGGCAGTACGTCTCCTTGTCATTCGCCGATACCGGCGCGGGCATGGATGCCTCCACTCTGAGCCGCGTGTTTGAACCTTTCTTCACCACCAAAGAGCGCGGCAAAGGCACCGGCATGGGGCTGGCCACGGTTTACGGAATTGTCCAGCAATGCGGTGGACACATCACCGTTCACAGCACGCCAGGCGAAGGCACGGCGTTTACTCTTACCCTTCCCCGCGCCACAGAGGACGCCGTCACGCAAACCGATGGCCAGCAACAGCAACCAATGCACGGCGATGAAACCATATTGCTGGTGGAAGACGAGCCCAGCTTACGCGACCTGGTGGCCGAATACGTCCGCGAGCGCGGGTACACCGTTCACACAGCCGCCAACGCCGGCGAAGCCATGCAGGTGGCCAAAACCCATCCCATTGACTTGCTGATAACCGACCTGGTAATGCCCGGCGAGAGCGGCGAAAAGCTGGCCGCTGCCCTGCTTGCGCAGCAACCTGACCTGGCAGTGATTTTTATTTCTGGATACGCCGAGCACGCCGCCCTGGACGAAGCCCTGCGGCAACCTCACGTGCTCTTTCTGCAAAAACCCTTCCGTTTCCATGCCCTGGTAAGCAAAGTCCGCCAAGCCATCAGCAGCCGCAAAACGCAGCGCAAATTCACTGCCTGAACTTCACGCCGGCGACGAACGGCGCATCAATCCGCAACGAAATACGCCCAGCATCAACCACGTCAGCGTTTCGCGGTCCGGCGCAGCACTTCCAGGATTCCCGTCAGCAGCATGGCCGGAGTGGGCGGACAGCCGGGAATGTATGCGTCCACGCGCAGCAGTTTGTCGAGCGGACCGGAGACCGCATGGCTGGTGGCGAAGATTCCTCCGCTGCATCCGCATGCGCCTACCGCCACCACCAATTTGGGCGCGGGCGTGGCTTCATATGTCTTTTTCACCGCCACCGCCATGTTGCGCGTGACCGGCCCGGTGACCAGCAGCATGTCCGCGTGTTTGGGCGACGCGACAAAATGAATGCCAAACCGCTCCAGGTCGTAGTAGGGGTTGGTCAGCGCCGCGATCTCCGCCTCGCATCCGTTGCACGAACCCGCATCCAGCTCGCGGACATTCAGCGCGCGGCCCAGCATCTGGAAAATCTCCTGCCGAACTTCCGGCGCGCTGGGACGAACTTCCACCTCAGCGCCGCGCTCGCAATCGAAATAGCGGAGCAATTCCTGTCGCGATACGCCGCAACCAGCAACGCGCTCCGCCTGCGAAAACGCCGCATGCTCAAAGCAGCGTCCGCAGCCAATGCATTTTCCGTAATCCAAACAGAGCAGTTCTTTGTCTTGCGGCTTGGCCATGGCCAGCGCCGCCGTCGGACAAACCTCGCCCACCTGCTTGGCCATCTCCGGGGTGAGCTTGGCGGCATTGACCTGAGGCATGCGGCCGCCTTCCGCGCGGCCCAGCAGCTCTTCCACCGTCACCAGACGGTTGGGAGCTTTCAAACTGCGGTGGATCACATCGAAGATCATCGGTCACATCCGGAGTAAGAAAGATTGAAGCTCTTGTTGATCAAGGGAAAGTCCGCGATCACGTTGCCGATTACCGCGTGCGGCAGCGCCGGCCAGTTCTGGAACGATGGCGACTTGATATAGCACCGTTGCAGCTTGCCGCCCTCGCCCTTCACCCAGTACAGCAGTTCGCCGCGCGGCGACTCCACCGCCGACCAGCCTTCGAAAGCAACCGCCGGGGGAAGCTCCGCGCGAATTGGTCCGGACGAAAGCCGGCCCAGCGCGTCCGCCAGCAGCCGCGCCGAAACCACGACCTCTTCGATGCGAACCCGCGCGCGGGCCAGCACGTCACCGTAGCTAAGGCAAGGAACGTGGATCGGCAAGTCGCGGTAAGCTCCATACGGATGGTCGCGACGTACATCTCGATTGGCGCCGCTTGCTCGCGCCACCGGTCCGACGACCGCCAGGTCCTCCACCACGGCACTCGCCAAAACCCCGGCGCCTTCAAACCGGGCCTGGACTGACGGCCGGTCGAGAATAGTGTTCGCTATCTTGGCGAACTCGCTCGCCGCCTGGGCCACTGCTTTGCGCAGGGCCTCCGCCGCAGAGGGAGAAATGTCTCTCGCCACTCCGCCGGGCACGGCAATTCCCTTCCAGAAACGCGTGCCCACGGCGCGCGAGCTGGCCTGCATCAGGTCTTCTTTGATGCGGCTGCAATAGGCCGCGGGCAGCACAAACGCTACGTCGTTGGAAAGCGCGCCCACGTCGGCGATGTGGGAGATCATTCTCTCCAGTTCCAGACCGATCAGCCGCACCAACTGCGCCTGCTTCGGCGCGACGATCGCATGCGCCGCTTCGATCGCCTGGCAATTGGCCACCGCGTGAGCAAAGCAGTTGTCCCCGGAGACCGACTCGGCGATCATCGGCCCGTACGCCACGGGCGTTCCCTGGAACAATTTCTCCGTGCCTTTATGCGTGTAGAAGTGGCGCAGTTCCAGGTACAGCACGTTGTCGCCGACCACGCTGAAGCGGAAGTGCCCAGGCTCGATGATGCCCGCGTGCACCGGCCCGACTGCCACTTCGCACACTCCCTCGCCTTCCACCTTCAGGAAATCATAACGCTCGTCAGCCCAGGGGGCGGATTGAGCGTCAGCGACCATCGGGTGCAATCCCCGAGGCCAATTCTCATGCAGCAGCAGAGGCCGAAGATCAGGATGGCCTGTCAGTTCAACACCGTACTGGTCCTGGATCTCCCGCTCATACCACGCCGCCGCCGGGGTGACGGGCGTGATGGACTGCAGCGCACCGTTTACCGTTTCCTCCAGCACGCGATAGCCTTCTCTCGGAACGTCCAGAATGTAATGCACTTTGATTGCGCCGGCGTCTGCAGAAGCAAACTCGCACACCAGTCGCGCGCCCGCCTGAAGCAGCCGCGTCGCCTCGGCCACCGCCCATCCAATGCGCTGTTGTTGTGGCGTGGTACTCATGAGCGCAATACCGCCATTGCTTGATGGATGATTTGAATCAGAGCGCTGGGCAAGTGCAGGCCCAGGGCCACCACGATCACCGCGCACAATGCCATGGCCGTGATCTCCGTCCTGCTCGTCTTGGTTTTCTCCGGGATGGTCGGCGCGCCGCTCAGCATTCTTTGCAACTGGAAAATCAGCGCGCCAAATCCGATCACCAGCGCCAGCAGCACCGCCGTGACCACAGCGTGTTGCTCCTGGGAAAATGCCGCGCTCAAAATCGCAAATTCGCTCACGAACAGGGAGAACGGAGGCAGCCCGACAATCGCCAGCACTCCAATGATGAGAAATACGCTGGTCCAGCGCATACTGCGCGCCATCCCCGTGATGCGCTCCAGCTTCAGCGTGCCAAAATTTTCGCGCACGTTGCCGGCGGCGAAAAACAACAGTGACTTGGCCGCGGAATGGTTGAAGGTGTGCAGCAGCGCGCCGTAGAGTCCCAGCGGCACGCCAATGCCAATCCCCGTGGCGACGATGCCCATGTGTTCCACGCTGCTGTACGCCAGCAGGCGCTTCAAGTCGCGCTGCACGATCATCAGCAAAGAAGCGCCAATCAGGGACAGCGCCCCAAAGATCAGCAGCATGGTATGGCTGAAGTCCGGTCCCAGGGCGCGGACGCTGATGGCGTCATAGCGCAGCAGCGCGTACATGGCGCAGTTCAGCAACGCGGCGGAAAGCATGGCGCTGATGGGTGAAGGCGCTTCGGCGTGAGCGTCCGGCAGCCAGCTGTGCATGGGCACGAACCCGACCTTGGTGCCGTATCCCACGGCCACAAACAGAAACGCAAGTTTCACCAGGTTGGAGACGCGTCCCATCTCCGGCGCGGCCTTCATCAGGGCCGTCCAGTCCAGCGCGGAAGGCGCCGGAACTCCGGAGCGCGCCGCCGCCAGATAAAGTGCGATCGTCCCGAACAACGCGAACGCGATTCCCACCGTGCAGACCACCAGGTACTTCCATCCGGCTTCCACCGCGCCTTCGGTGTTGTAAAAGCCGACCAGCAAAGCCGACGCGAGCGTGGTGGCCTCCATCATGATCCACAGCAGACCCAGGTTCTCCGCCAGATACGCCGCCAGCATGGCGAAGATGAACAGGAACGTGAGGCAGTAAAACCATCGTGGCGAGGAGAACCTGCCCGCCGGCACATGGCGCAGGTAGTTGACCGAATAAAGCAGCGTCACCAGAAAAACGAAGGCCAGTCCCAGCAGGAAGAGAGACGTCAGCCCATCGGCGCGGAAGTAATGTCCCCATGCGACTTGGGTCTGCCTGTGGACCTGAAGCACCACGTTCAGAAGCAGCCCAACTTCCACACATCCGCCGGTTACGGCCACCGTGGTCGCGCGGCGTCCGTCGCTGAAAGCCAGCACCAGCGCGGCCATCACCACGGGAAGAATCAGTGGAAGCAGGAGGGTCATCGCTTATCCCCGCAACTTTCGCAGCTTGGAGACGTCCAGATGGTCAAACGTTTCGCGAATGCGGAAGGTGAAAATGCCCATCAGGAAAACTCCCATCACCAGATCAAACACAATGCCGATCTCGATCACCAGCGGCATGCCGAAGGTGGTGGTCAGTGCGGCCATAAAGATTCCGTTTTCCAGGACCAGCAGTCCCAGGATCTGCATCAGGGCTTTGTTGCGGCTGGTCATGAGGAAACAGCCGGTCAAGATGATGGCCACCGCGGCGGCCAGCGGGTCGCGGGCAACGTTCAAGTCCTTGGCATAGGACTGGACGGCGGAAAAAGCAATAAAGATGAGCACCACGGTGATGAACACCGAGCTGGCCGGCGAAATGGACGCGTTCACGTCGCGCGACGTATGCAGCCGCTTGATCAGCCGGAACAGCGCCCACGGAATGGCGATGGCCTTGATCAGCGCCACCATCGCGCCGATCACGAACGCTTCCGCCGACCAGTGTAGATAGGCGATGGCCAGCACCTGCGCCGCAATCACCGCCGACTGCATGGCGAAGAGCGAGACACAAGCGGATATCCGTCGCGCGCCGGCCAGCAGCAGCAAGGTAAGAAAAATCAGCACGGCCGAAGAGCTGATGGCCTGGCTGGCGGCAAAGTTGATGATCTTCATGGTTGCCTTCTCATAATCACGGTGAACACAATTGCCAGGATGGAAAGCGCCGTAGCAATGCCGAAAAATTCCGGCACCGCATACATGCGCAGCTTGGCTACCGAACTTTCAAGCACGGCGATCGCCAGCATGGCGACCGCCAGTTTCGCGAGATACAGCACCAGGGATAATGCGACTGTTGCGGACGTCAGGCTGGTTGCCGTCCCCCACGGCGCAAACAGGGCCACCAGCAGCGCGATCAACAAATTGAGTTTGATGGCTTGCGCCCATTCCACGAACGCCAGGCTTGGCCCCGAGTATTCCAGCACCATGGCTTCATGAAGCATGGTGAGTTCCAGGTGCGTCGTAGGATTGTCCACCGGCATGCGCCCGGTCTCAGCGATGGCCACAAACAGCAGCGCCGTCAGGGCCAGCACGTGGACCACGGAGATGTTGAAGAAGTTCTGCGCGCCGGTCCAGGCGACAATCGCTCCCAGGCTGCCAGCCTTGGCCGTCAGGGCCAGCGCCATCAAGGAAAGCACCAGCGGCGCTTCCGCCAGCACAGAAACCATCGCCTCGCGGCTGCCGCCCATGCCGCCAAAGCTGCTGCCGGAATCAAAAGCGCCCAGCACCATCACGAAACGCCCAAAGGCCAGCAGGTAGACCAGCAGGAAATAATCGCCGCTGAACGTAAGCACGCCGGCGGAAGCCACCACCGGCACGAATGCCGCTGCCGCCAGCATGAGCGCGAAACCCATGCGGGGCGCGGCGCGGAACAGCCATGAAGCCGATGGCGGCGTCAGGTCTTCCTTGCGAAACAACTTTCCCAAGTCGGCATACGGACGCCAGATGCTGGCGCCTTGCCGACGCTGTAGCCTGGCCTTCAGCCGGGCAATAATCCCCCGCACCAGCGGCGCGCTCAAAATCAGAAAAGCGAATTGTGCCAGCCTGAGTCCCATTTACCGGAACCTCATCAGCAACAGCATGAAAACCAGGGCCAGAAAGATGTAGAGCAGGTACCACTGAATATTTCCCGTCTGCAGGCGCCGCAACTGCTGCGCGGTCGCCATGATGGCGTCCACCACCGGACGATATAGCAGCCGTTCATACGACAACGTTCGCGTGGAACGGTAGGAAATCGCTTTGGGGAAATACGGGCTGTCCGCGGGCGAAGTGTCCAGCTTGCGGTCGGCCCGGTAGACCGGAGAAAAGACGATGCGAATCGGCTTGGAAAACGATGTTGCCGTGTACTGCATGCGCGCCGTCAACTGCGCCAGGCCGCATCCCCATGTGGGAGCCAGGCGGACCACCGCGCGGACCAACCACACTGCCGCGGCGCCGGCCAGCACCACGACCGCGACTTTTTGAATTCCCGTGGCGATCGCGGCAATGGCGGCGAAGTCGCCGCCCGGCGCCAGCATCACCGTCACTTCCCACAGAGGACGAAGCACCAGCATCGGCATCACGCCAATCAGCAAGCACGCGCCCGCCAGCACGCCAAGAGGCAGCAGCATGGAAAACGGCGGATTCTCCGGTGAATCCACTTCTGCTTGCCGCGGTCTTCCCAGAAACGCGGTCCCAAAAGTATTGGCAAAGCACGCTGCGGCCAGCGCTCCGGTCAACGCCAGCACGCCGGCCATCAGCGGAAGCAGAAGCTGCGGCAAAGTCTGGGCCACCTGTCCGCCTGCCAGAAATCCCTGGAAGGCCAGCCACTCGCCGATGAATCCGTTGAACATCGGCAGCCCGGCGATGGAGACACATCCCACCAGCACAAAAAGCCCGGTCGCCGGCATGGTCTTCAAAAGGCCGCCGAGTTGGTTCAATTTCAGCGAATGCGTCCGGTAGGCGATGGCGCCCGCTCCCAAGAAGAGCAAATTCTTAAAGATGGCGTGGTTGAGCGCGTGGACCAAAGCAGCCATCAGCGCCAGCGCGGCAAACGCGGGCGCTCCGTTGGCACGGCAGAGCATGCCTGCGCCAATCGCCAGATAGATGATGCCGATGTTCTCCACGCTGGAGTACGCCAGAAGCCGCTTGAGGTCAGTCTCCGACATGGCGTAGAGAATTCCCAGGACCGCCGACGTCGCACCCGCGGCCAGCACCAGGTATCCGCCCCAGTCCGGCCCGCCGGAAAGAAAATCAAACACAAAGCGGAGAAAAACGTAGACCGCCGTCTTCAGCATGATGCCGGACATCAGGGCTGAAACCGGCGTGGGCGCGATGGGATGCGCCCTCGGCAACCACACATGCAGCGGAATGATTCCGGCTTTGGTCCCGAAGCCGAAAAAAGCCAGCAGGAAGATCGCCGCTTTCTCCGCGCCCGGCATGGTCTGGGCCGCCGCCCGGATCGCGGCAAAGGTAAGTGAAGGCGCTTGCGGCGCAAACAGCAGAAATGCCGACAGCACCAGCGCCGCCCCGGCATGCATGGTGAGCAAATAGAGGAAAATGTCGCGCCGTCGCTCTTCCGCGTCGCCTTCCAGAAAAATCAAGCCGGCGGAAAGCACGGTCATGAGTTCCCATCCGGCAAAAAAGGCAAACACCGTGGCGCTGCTCACCACCATGACCATGGAGAGCAGGAACAGAGGCAAAAGCACCCAATACCACGCGGCGCGTGCGCGATCGTAGTGGTGCTCAATGTACCGGAAAGAATAGACAACCGCCGGTATGGAGACGGCGCACACGATGAACAGGAATAACCCGCCCAGCCGGTCCAGCGAAAACATAAATTGAAGAGGCGGGAAAGGGCTAAGGAAAGAGAGACTGAAGTTGACGGGAACTCCGTACACCCACGCAGCGATTGCCAGGACGGTTCCGCTGGCCAGCGCCAGAACCGCGCTGTATGCTGCTCCAACTCGCAGCGCCTTGCCTGCCGGGCCGGCGACATGCGACCAGCCTGCCAGGAAGGAGGCTGCGACGAGCAAACTGAATAGGCCGCTGAACGCAATCAACATGAGCCGGCGTCCCTCCAGTCAACGGCTTCGCCGCTCATCGCGGGCTCCCCGATGAAACGTCCAGCTGAGTCAGCATGTCCTGCACGCTGACCAGTTGGTTGTTGAAAATTTCTCTGGCCACGTCCAGCAGCCGGAAGATCGACCGGTCGCGGATGGAATAGAAGACTCCCTGACCTTCTTTCCTTCCCACCACGATGTTGCGTCCCCGCAACTGGGCCAGTTGTTGCGACAACGTGCTCTGCTCCACGCCCAGTCGCGCGCATAAATCGTTGACCCCGATTTCGCCATCGCGGAGCGCGTCAATAATGCGGATGCGCAGCGGATGGGCCAGGGCCTTGAAAAATTCCGCCTTGAACCTGGCCAGGTCAGAAGCGTCAAAGCCGGTTTTTTTTGCGCGAGGCATGGTGTCCGCTCGTAAGGTTACATTATTATATATGAATATTACAATATATAGTTACGAAAGGGCCAAGACTTTTCCCAGAGAGACTACGAGCTTACGTTGCGGTCGCCGCGAAAGGTGAGGCTGAGTTGAAAAATGGCAGCCTGCTCGGCCGCGCTCGCGACCCGCACCGAATTGATTCGGCCAGATTCGGACAGAGATGATGTCGCCCGCCTATCGGGCGTGCTGCTTTTGGAATACCGGAGAGATCTCGCGCAGCCGTCCCACCACCTCAGGAATCACCTTGATGGCGAAGTCTATGTCCTCGTGCGTGGTCTGCTTGCCCAGGCTAACGCGGATGCTTGCCCGCGCACGCTGGTGCGGCAGCCCCATAGCCAGCAGCACGTGCGAAGGTTCAATCGCGCCCGATGAGCACGCTGCGCCGCTGGAAACCGCCAGCCCTTTCAAGTCCAGGGCAATCACCAGGGCTTCGCCTTCGCAATGGTCGAACCAGAGATTCGTCGTGTTAGGGACACGCGGCGCTCCCAGTCCGTTCACGCCTGCGTCTTCCACCACGCGCAAGACTGAATCCTGCAGGCGGTCGCGCTCTGCGGCCATTTCCGCCGGTCCGTCACTATGCAACCAATGCAGCGCGATCTCCACAGCCTTGCCCAGGCCCACGATTCCCGGCAGGTTTTCCGTGCCGGCGCGGCGCTGGCGCTCATGACTGCCGCCATAAATCAGCGGCTGGATCAGTGTTCCCTTCTTGACGAACAGCGCCCCTGTCCCTTGCGGCCCGTGGATCTTATGTCCGGAGATGCTCAGCGCGTCGCAACCGATCTTGGCGACGTCAACCGGAACTTTGCCCGCGGCCTGGACTGCGTCAGTATGGAAGAAGACGTCGGCTTCGCGCGCGATGCGGCCAATCTCTTCCACCGGCTGCAACACGCCGGTTTCATTGTTGGCCATCATGATGCTGATCAGCCGGGTGTTGGACCGCAGCGCCTTGCGGACTTCCTGGGGATCAACTTCTCCGCGGCCGTTGACCGCGACGTACGTCACTTCGCACCCGGTTTCTTCCAGCCGCTTGCAGGTCTTGAGCACCGCGCTGTGCTCGATGGTGGAAGTAATCACGTGGTCGCCGCGCGCAACCAGTCCGAAGATGGCGGCGTTGTCAGCTTCCGTGCCGCCACTGGTAAAAACGATCTCCGCCGGACGCGCATTCAGCAGCGCGGCTACGTGCCCGCGCGCCCGCTCCACCGCCGCCCGCGCATTCTGCCCGTAATGGTGAATGGACGAAGCATTGCCAAACCCTTCCAGATAGAAAGGCTTCATGGCCTCAAACACTTCCGGCAGGATGGGAGTGGTGGCGTTGTTGTCCAGGTACACGCGATGCATGGAGTTATTCTACGCTTCGCGAGAAACGCGCGGCACTCAGCACTCAGCGGCCAGAGGCATTTTTGTGAAGAAGAAACCCCGACACCTTCGAAACACGGAGGAACTGAGGAAACGCAGGTTGTGGATATGTGTGTATCCCTTTGTTTCCTCCTTTCCTTTGTGTTTCAGAGGTTTTTGGGCTTGGCTTTTTGGCTTCTTTTTGCGGCGAACTGACTTTCTGCAAGCAATTGAGGAAACGGTGGGTTGCTACGCCATTCCAAACCTCCGCTACCTCCTTTCCTCTGTGTTTCAAAGGTTTAGGGTTTTGCTGAGTGCTGACTGCTGAGTGCTTTTTCTTTGCAATCCCTGGAACTTTCCCCGTACTTTCGACATTACACATAGTGAGAATCGCAATCTGCCGTGTACAGGCAGAGGAAGCCGGACGCGAACTAATTGACATTGACCGTGGCGGCGACAAAATGACCAGCGATGAAACCTTAATGCTGGAGTTCCAGCGGGGATCGCGAGAGGCCCTGGAGGAGCTCTTCGCCCGCTATCGCCAGCCCCTGTTCGGCTTCTTCCGCCGCCGTCTGGCCAACAAGGAACGCGCCGAAGACCTGGCCCAGGAAACGTTTGTCGCGGTGATTCGCGCGGCCGCGCGCTACGAGCCGCGCTCGATGGTGTGCACGTATCTGTACGGCATCGCCCTGCGATTGCTGGCGAATGAGCGGCGGAAGCAGAGTAAGAACCCGCGGTCGCCAGACATGGTGGATCAAGATGGGCGGAAGCAAGATGGCGCGGCGACGTTGGATGCGATCCCCGATCCAAAAGCCGCTGGCGCAGCCGACACCGTCTTGTGGGTGCGGCAGGCGCTGGAAAAGCTGGAGCCGGTGGAGCGCGAAGTGCTTATGCTGCGCGAGTACGAGCAGCTCAGTTATGAGGACATCGCCCAGCTCTTGCGGATACCCATCAACACCGTGCGCTCCCGGTTGTTTCGCGCGCGCATGGCGTTGAAAGAACGCCTGCAGCCCGATGCGGCGGCGGACAAGGGCGAGAAGGACGAGAAGGCTGCGGATTTGGCCGGCCAAGTCAATCCAAATCCGGCGGAGAGCGAGGCCTGATGTGAAGGACGATGTGAAGAGCGACGGCGCGAAGAACAAAGGCGTGAAGAGTAACGACATGAGCAAAAAGGAAATCGGCGTCAGCCAGCATCCGTTTGACCAGGAAGAGCTCATGGCCTTCCTTGACGGCGAACTCGCCGCCGAGCGCGCCGCCAGTGCAGCCGCGCACTTGAAGAATTGCCTGGAATGCCAGAAGCTGGCCGCCGCCTTCCAACAGGTCTCGCAGGCCATGGTGAGTTGGGAAGTGGAGCAGGTGGGCAGCGAGATTCCCGCAAACATCGCGGCAGCCTTGAATGAACGGAAGAAAGACCCTGCTCGCAAGCTAAACAGTCAGCGCTGGGAATGGCGGAAGCTCTTGCGCGTGCAGCAACTCACGTGGGCTGCCGGGCTGGCGGCAGCCACGTTGCTGGTGATCGCAGTTTCTATGGCCATCCTGCTTAGGAGCAACAAAGGCGCTATCGAGTCAGCAAGAGTGACAAAGACTTTGTTTCGAAATATGCCGGCGCCACTAAGAAATTCGGCACCGAGTACGGCCGAAATGCCGGTTCCGCCACCAAGGTTGTCCCCAAGAACGGCGACGGGTCTCGTGCGCGGAAGTCTCCAGGGAAAGCGGCTGACGCCAACGGCAATACCGGATCGCCAGGCCAGTCCACTGTTGGAGCGTCCACCGTCTACACCTACCTCCTTTCGCCGCAGGCTGCACCTCCACCTCCCAAACCCGCGGCCACGCCTGCGCCGGGAAACTTACACGGCCTAGTCGCATCCGCAGCAGCGCCAGTGGCCAAGGTCAACCGAGATTTCCGGAGCGCTTCTCCCGTTGAAGCCAGCAAGCAGCCAACCGCGAGCGGGGGAGCCGCAGCCGAAGCCAGGAAAGATTCTCGCGTAGCAGACGAAACAGTTAACGTCACCGCCAGCGCCAGCACGGTTGAGGTGGAAGCGGACGCGACGCAGGTCACGCCCCCTATGATCGTCCGCACCGCCAACCTCACGGTGACGACGAAAGAATTCGAGAAAGCCCGTCCGGCGGTGGAAGAAATTCTGAAGCGCCATCACGGCTACGTAGGCGAGATGAACGTAGACACGCCCACCGGCTCCGCCCGCTCGCTCACCGCAACCTTGCGCGTACCGGCCGCGCAACTGGAAGCCACGCTGGCGGACCTGAAAGGCCTGGGCCGCGTGGAAAAAGAATCGCAGAACGGAGAGGAAGTCACCCAGCAGTATGTTGACCTGGAGGCGCGGCTCAAGAATTCGCGCAACACCGAGCAGCGCCTGGTCCAGTTGCAGCGCGAACGCACCGGGAAACTCTCTGACGTGCTCTCTGTTGAAAACCAGATCAGCCGCGTGCGCGGCGAGATCGAGCAGATGGAAGCCCAGCGAAAAGAAATGCGCAAACAGGTGGACTACGCCACCCTGAACCTGACCGTGAGCGAAGACTACAAGGCCGAGCTGAAAGTGGTTCCCACGTCCACCGGCACGCTGATTCGCAACGCAGCAGTGGATGGTTATCGTTCCATGGTGGACGGCCTGCTTGCGTTGCTGTTGTGGCTGCTCTCTGCGATGCCCAGCCTGCTGCTGTGGCTGGCGATTTTGTTTTTTCCCGCGCGCTTCACCTGGCGTCGGCTGCGGCACCGTTTTTTGCAGCGCGAGTTGGCCACATGAACGAGCTGGCCGCTTGAGTTGTTGTAAAGCAATCAGCCCCTGGACTCCTTCGCAAATATTTGCTTGCGTATCCCAAGGGAGTTCCGGGGCTGAATGCTGAGTACGATTGACGGTTCATGGTTAAAGAGCTTGCAACACTCTTTTAGGATTGTCATCCTGAGCGAAGTCCGAGCGACCAAAGGGAGTGAGGACGGAGTCGAAGGACCCCGAGAATCCTACCCTGACCATGCCGCTTCAATGCGTTTTCACGATGCACGGTGACCACAACCAAAGGCAAAGGAAGCTTTTTCGTGAGAACGCCTTGATGCCGCATGGTGGGAATTGACATTCTCGGGGTCCTTCGACTTCGCGACGCCACGCTGCGCAGCGTCGCTACGCTCAGGATGACAAGTCTTAGAGGTCTTTCGTGTCACAACGGCCCGTGAGGGTTCGTGCGGCGCTCAGCATGACAGACTAAGGCGGCAAGGTGCTCTCAAACACAGCCACGTTGCATTAAGAATCTCAATGCCACCTTCAACCTGATCAATGCTCACCCCTGAAGCGTGCATTCCCGCAAACGCCATTCAGCCCCTGAAACTCATCAGAGCGTCAGGGGCTGAGCGGGGAGGGGTGCTTCGTCGCGCGTTATCTTTTCTCCATTGGAACGTACCGGCTGGGATATTTCGGTCCCTGATAATCCGCGCGGGGGCGGATCAGCCGGTTGTCGTTGAGTTGCTCGATCACGTGGGCGGTCCAGCCGCTGATGCGTGACACGGCAAACACCGGCGTGAACAGGTCCACATCAAGGCCCAGGGTGGTGTAGGTGGAAGCGGAGTAGAAGTCCACGTTGGCGTTGAGATGTTTTTCCGCCTTGATGTACTTCTCGATCTTCTCCGACATCTCTGACCACTTGGGATTGGCCGATTTTCCCAGGTCATGCGACATCTGGCGCAGGTGCGTGGCCCGCGGATCTTCCGTGTGGTACACGCGGTGGCCGAATCCCGAAATCTTCTTGTGGCTGGCCAGGATGTTCTTGACGTATTCGACCGGGTCTTCACCCTTCTTGTCAATTTCAAACAGCATGCGCATCACGGCTTCATTGGCGCCGCCGTGCAGCGGGCCTTTGAGCGCGCCGATGCCGCCGGTAATCGCCGAATGCATGTCCGCCAGCGTGGCGGCTATCACGCGCGCCGCGAAGGTCGAGGCGTTCAACTCATGGTCGGCATGCAGGATCAGGGCCACGTCGAGCGCCTTCTCTGCCGTGGGTGAAGGTTTTTCGCCGGTGAGCTGTAACAGGAAATTGCCGGCATGGGAAAGCGACGGGTCGGCTGCGACCACGTTCTTGCCTTTGCGGATGCGGTCGTAATTGGCCACAATCATGGCCAGCTGCGAGGTTAAACGGATGGCCTTGCGCACGTTGGCGTCATGGTCCACCAGCTCGGCGTCTTTGTCATACATGGAAAGCGCGCTGACCGCGGTCCGCAGGACCTCCATGGGAATGGCGGACTTGGGAAAGCTGCGGAGTAAATCTATGATGGCCGGGTCTAATTTGCGTTCAGCTCCCAGGCGCTGCTGCAAGTCGTTCAATTCGGCGCGCGTGGGCAATTTGCCGAACCACAGCAGATAGCAGACCTCTTCAAAGGTGGACTGCTCCGCCAGTTCGTGTATGTCAATGCCCCGGTAGGCGAGCACCCCGGCGTCGCCGTCAATGTAGCAAATGGAGGAGGTAGCCGCGACTACGCCTTCCAATCCCTTGGTTACTGTGCTGGTTGCCATGGTTTTCCTGCCGTTTTCCGTCTTTTCCAGTGTGGGAAGAACTTCAGTGTATGACATTTCTTTATACTCCAAATGCGCCAGACTTTCCAACCGGCGATGACGTTCGTAATCGGGCGTTCAGGCCAGGGAAATTGGGCCATCCGGCTCCAAATTTCTCACTTCGCCCGAGATTAGCCCGGCGGGTCAAAAGGGTCTGTGACTACCGTCACTCCTATTTAGGACTAAGGCAGGAGTTAGCGAGTGCGCTGGTGTGCTGGCATTCCGGCCGCCTCCGGGTGAGGGCCGAAATAGCGGTAATGGCCGGTGATGGTCCAATCAAAGAGCACATCTTCCATTTTGGGACCCTGGCCAATGTTGTGGACGACCATGTAGCGCCCGCCCAGCAGCGCCTTGCGGTCCACGACGA
The DNA here is from genome assembly GCA_020072815.1 of Terriglobia bacterium. Classification (NCBI taxonomy): domain Bacteria; kingdom Pseudomonadati; phylum Acidobacteriota; class Terriglobia; species Terriglobia bacterium. The sequence goes on from JAIQGE010000017.1 coordinate 95,496, forward strand.
TGCCGATGTGGGTGAGACCATGGCCCAGGTCCCAGGTGACCAGGTCGCCGGGGTGGTAATCGGCGGCGGTGGCGGTGATCGGCAGAACTTGGCCTTTCCTGCGGAAGAAAACCATCAAATTGGGTACGCGACGGTGGTCAATGTTGGCGTCCGGGTGGTCCAGTCGCCATTTGGCCTTGCCTGGATAGGCGGAAAAGTTCGCCAGCATGTCCTCATGGACTTCTTTTTGCAGGTCAATCCCCAACGCGCGGTAGGAACGGATGACCTCGTCGGTGCAGACGCCGGATTCCGGTGGGACGTCGCCGCCAGGGTAAGAGATGGCCACGTAACCGGGGTCATAGCGGACGATATGTTGCGTGCGTTCGATCGCGGCGTCGGAAAGCTTGTGCAGAAATTCCCGTTGCGAAGCCGCATCCCGGGGTTGCGCCTGCGCAACCGCAACCAGCGCCAGCATGGCGACCACGTTCAATCCTAGAGCCTTGAGCAGCCGCCGCACGTTGGAAAGGCGGCGATGGCGGCGTCCCGGCGCGGCCGGCGTCTGCGTCTCTTCCATCACACGCAACGCGACGCTCAACTTCCTCTTGTCCGCAGCCTGCCGCAGCCAGCTTCGCGTGCTGCGGGCAATGGAGTCCGCGCAGCCTTCATTGCCGCTCTTCAGCACCAGCGCGAACAGGTCGGCGACTACTTCAAAGGGAACATCACGGGGAATCTCCGCGAACAAGCGGTTGGCAAGGTCATGTTCGCCGTACTCGGTCAGCAGTTGCTGCACCAGCACGGGTGCTTCGCGGAAACGGCCGTCGCGTTCCGTGCAGATGGCGGCAATCACTTGAGCTAATACAGGATGCATCACAAAATGCCTTCTGATCTAAAGCTTACTCGTGTCACAGGGTCCCGTGGAAATTACTTGTGCCAGATCTGCCACAATCCTATGACGACAAACGGCAGCATCACCGCCAGCACCCACAGCTTGGCTGTGCCGCGGATCTTCTCTTCTTTTTCCCAGCGAAAGAGCTTGGTCCCTACGGTGAGCCCAACCACCAGGGTGACCAACAGCGCCCCGGCCGCCTCCCACAACTCCCTGGAGGCGAGCCAGCTAAACCCCGCGCCTTTGAGCATGATGTCCTGCATCCCCTGGACCAGGTACCTGGCGGGAATGAACTGGGAAATCACGCTGAAGATCGGGCCGCGGATAGGAAACGTGGCGCCGCTCAGGAACAGCATGGGGAAGTAGAGCAGTTGGACCAGGATTGTCCCTTCCTGCATGGTGTTGGCGACGGACGCGACCACCAAGCCAATTGAACGGAACGTAATCAAGCCCAGGGATATGAACCCTACCAGTGATGCCATGTGGTGGGGCCACGGCATCAGATACCAGTAGTGAGAGAAGGTGAGCAGTACCAGGATGTACGGGAGAAAAATGATCCACCCGGTGACCATGGACGCCACCAGCAACGGCGTGGGCGAAATCGGCGTGACCTTGTAGCGGCGCAGGATATTCAATTCCCGCTCCTGCAAGGCGCGTATTCCGGCGCCAAACAACCCGTTGCCCAGGATGCCCAGCGTCACTGACATGGTGACCACGGTCGTTGCCCTTGCCACATTGCCCTTGGCCTCCATAAAAGTGCCGATGGTAAAAAAGAAAATCAGGGGAAACAGGTAGTTGAAGAAAATCACCGCGCGCAAGCGCAGAGCCAGCTTCAGGTCAATCTTGATAAGCTCAATATAAGGTTTCATTGTTCTTGTCGCTTCGCTCCAAACCGCTTACGTGCCTTGCTCCGCCTCTACCTTTATTCAGCGCCTCATACAGGCGGCTCGGCGCGCGAGCCGGCCTCGCCGCATTGTTTCTCTCGCCGGTTCTTGTCGCTTCGCTCCAAACCGCTTACGTGCCTTGCTCCAACTCTACCGCCGTTCTGCATCTCGCACAGGCGGCTCGGCGCGCGAGCCGGCCTCGCCGCTTTGTCAAGAACCAAGCTAGTTGCCAATTGCGAGCTGCTAGCTGCTTCCTCAGTCCCTCAACTTTTTCCCCGTCAGCTCCACGAACACATCTTCCAGGGTCGGACGCTTCAGGTGCACGTCTTCCAGCGTGATGCTCTGCTGGTCCAGCCATTTCATGATCTCAAACAGCGTCCGCGCCGGACGGCTGGAGTACACGTTGAGCGCGCGCTTGTCTTCTTCCTGGTCCATCTCCACCACGTCCGGCCATGCGGGAAGCGCGGCCAGGTCCAGGGGCTGGGCGGTGATGATCTGTATCCGCGACTGCGACCGGCTCTTCTGCTGCAGTTCGCGCGGCGTACCCAGGGCCACGATCTTGCCTTCGTCCATGATGGCCACGCGGTCACACAGCCTCTCGGCTTCTTCAATATAGTGCGTGGTCAGCACCACGGTGCGATGCTCCGCCTTCATCTCTTCGATGAGCCCGTGGATTTCCAGGCGAATCTGCGGATCAAGCCCGGTGGTGGGTTCGTCCAGGAAGAGCACCTGGGGATCGTTCACCAGGGCCAGCGCCAGGGCCAGCCGCTGCTTCTGTCCTCCGGAAAGCGTTTCGTAATACGCTGCGCGCTTCTCCCACAGTTGCAGGCGTTTGAGCAGCTGCTCTGAGCTGACGCTGCGCGTGTAGAACGAAGCAAACAGGTCAAGCGCTTCCTGGGTACGGATCTTGGCGGGAAGGTTGGTGGCCTGCAGGCAGACGCCGATGCGGTCCTTGAGCTGCTGCTTCTGCCGCTCGGGGTCGAAACCCAGAACAGTGGCGTCGCCCCCGGTGCGGGGACGCAGCCCTTCCAGGATCTCCACCGTGCTGGTCTTGCCGGCGCCGTTCGGCCCCAGGATGCCGAAGACTTCACCGGGGGCGACTTCAAAGTCAATGCCTTTCACGGCTTCTAGCTTGGCGTAATTCTTCGTCAATGAATGAACAGCGATGACCGGCGGTGTGCTCATATGTGTTTCTGCGTGTGTATTACTCGCAGCTTCTCTGTAAGTTACAGGGCCCGTTGCAAGTCAAAACATTCAAAGCTGCCCTGCGACCGGAGGCTGGTGAAATGTGATTCTTTCATTCCCCGGCCCTTTTCGTCGAATGCGAATTCTCGCGTCCGCGCGAATCCCGAGAGATGTTTGCGGGCAAGGCCTTCGAACGCGCGCCTGCTTTGCGCAAATGGCGGCGCCAATTTACCCTTCTTCGCGATAAGATTTGCCCTTCTTTGCAAGCAGTCTGAGGCAAGACTTAAGGGTGGTCCGAATGCTGAAGCAATTCCTCCTCGCACTCATTCCCGCGCTGGCCTCTCAACCGGCTGCCGCCCAGGCGCCCGATCCGCAGTTGCTGGCGGAGATCCAGAAGATCAAAGCCATTGACAACCATTCCCATCCGCCGAAAGTGGTGGCCGCGGGAGAGAAAGACGACGAGTTTGACGCCCTGCCTTGCGATCCCCTGGAACCCAGCATACCCACCACCGTATCGCGCCCGGAGAACCCCCAGTATCTTGCCGCATGGAAGTCGCTCTACGGCTATCCCTACAATGACGCGGCCCCGGAGCACGTAAAAGAACTGCTGGAAGCCCGCCAGAAGATCATGCAGGAACAAGGAGACAACTTTCCCAACTGGGTGCTGGACCAACTGGGCATTGAAACCGAGCTGGCCAATCGGGTGGCCATGGGCCGCGGGTTGCAGCCGCCGCGTTTCCGCTGGGTGCCCTTTGACGACGCGCTGATGCTGCCGCTGAAAAACTCGGAGATCGGCAACGAGACGCCTGACCGCAAGTTTTTTTACCATCAGGAAACTGTGCTGCTCAGGAGGTATCTGGAGTCGCTTGGCTTGGAGACCCTGCCCGCAACCTTGCAGGGCTACACCGCCAAGGTGATCACGCCCATGCTGGAGAAACAAAAGCGCGAAGGCGCGGTGGCCATCAAGTTTGAAGCCGCGTATTTGCGGTCGCTCGACTTTGGCCGCCCTGAGCCGGCCGAGCTGGTGCAAAGAATCTATCTCCACTTTGTCAAAGAAGGCGTGCCGCTGACGGCCGACTACCTTCGCCTGCAGAACTATCTTTTTCGCTACATCGCGCGCGAAGCCGGACGGCTGGGACTGCCCGTCCATCTTCACACCGGCGGCGGTTGCGGCAGCTACTTCATGCTGTCCGGCTCCAACCCTGCCCTGCTGGAATCGGTGCTCAACGATGCCTCGCTGCGCAAGACCAACTTTGTCCTGGTCCACGGCGGCGCCGGGGCTTTTACCAAGAACACGTCCTACCTGCTGATGAAGCCTAACGTGTACGCTGATTTCTCCGAGCAAACCTGGCTGATTCCCACCCGCGCGCTGAGCAAGGTGATCCGCGAATGGCTGGAGTGGTACCCGGAGAAAGTCATGTTCGGCACCGACCTCTACCCCAATACGCCGGAAATCGACTGGGACGTGATCGGCTGGCAGACTACCCAGTCCGGACGCGAAGCCTTGGCCATGGCCCTCACGGCCATGATGCAGGATGGCGAAATCACCCGCGAGCGGGCGCTGGGAATCGCCCACATGGTGCTTCACGACAACGCCGCCAAACTGTATGGCTGGCGACCAGGTATGTAGAACGCATGTCTTGGTCAGATAAGACATGGCGAACACGGTTGGTCCCGGCTCAGACTACCCACCTTTACGCATTGGGCGAGCCACAAATGCACGATCTACCTCGATCGTCTCAATATAAGACGCCTCTTATGCGGGTTTTATGCATTTTTGCACAACTTCTTCCTTGACTTGATTAGAAGAGACTGCAAAACTCACACCTAGCTGGATCAACGTCAAAGTTTGGCTGACCGACCCTCGGCGGCTGGCTTGCAAGAGGACGAAATTCCGGGATTCATAAGAGCTGTTCCGCAGTTTTAAAAGTAAGAGCGCGGTCCACTGAACCGCGCCGGGGCCGAACCCGTGGTAGGTATCGCCCTGAAGGTTCCCAACGGATGAGGTATGCCCCTCTGGCCGGACCCTTTAGGGTGGTTAGGAAAGGGGGACATGTCTCGATGGAGTTCCAGGATAAGGTTCTCAAGTGTGTGGACTGCGGCGCTGACTTCATTTTCACATCCGGTGAGCAGCTTTTCTTCCACGATAAACAATTCAAGAACGAACCCAAACGCTGCAAAAACTGCAAGGGCAAACGCGCCCAGGCGCTAGGTTTGCCGCAGACCGGGCCCACCTTCCAGCGGGTGGAGACCAAGGCCGTTTGCTCCGGTTGCCAGCGTGAGACCACGGTTCCGTTCAAACCCACGCAGGGCCGCCCGGTGTTCTGCCGGGAATGCTTCCAGCAGCGACGAACTGCCGCGGCATCCGCCTAGGAAGTTCATTCCGGTTGCTTACGCGACAAACCGCCCCAGGAATTGGCACCCGCGTCGAGTAGTGTGCCCGAACGCGGCTGTGTCTTCAGCCATCGCTGGCCTGTTGCCTTGTCGCATGAGTGTCTTCGCGCGCGGCCCTCTATAATATTTCCGTGCCTGCATACTTCCTGGAAAACTTTGGCTGCCGCGCAACACAAGCCGACGGCGCCGCCCTGGAACGGCAACTTGCCGGCCATGGGCTCGTCCGCGCCGGCGACGCTGCCGCCGCCGACGTTGTGGTGCTGAACACATGCACCGTGACCGCCGCCGCCGACCAGGACGCGCGCGCGGCCATCCGCCGGGCACATCGTGAAAATCCTTCCGCAAAAATTCTGGTCACCGGATGCTACGCCCAGCGTGCGCCGGAAGAGATCGCAGCCCTGCCCGGAGTCACCTGGGTGGTGGGCAATTCTCATAAGCACGTGGCAGCGGAGATTGCGGCTTCGCCTTTCTTCGCTGGCGATTTCTCTAGCAACGAATTTGCGCCGGGACCGCGGGACTTTGTTTCACTGGAGCAGGTTTCCCTTTCCGCTCCGGCATTTACCCTGATCGGCGACATCTTCGCTCATACTGAGCTCATCGCCACGCCGGTGTTTGTGGCCGATGAGATCGGCGCCAAGACCCGCCCGAACCTGAAAGTCCAGGACGGCTGCGACAATCGCTGCTCATTCTGCATCATTCCCAGCGTGCGCGGGCAAAGCCGTTCGATGAAGCTGGAGCGGGTTGTCGCCGAAGCTAACGCCCTCGTGGCAGCCGGCTATCGCGAGATTGTGCTCAGCGGCATCAATCTGGGGCGCTGGGGCCGTGACTTCTCGCCGCAACTTCGCTTCGAACAACTTCTGCGCGCGCTGCTGGAACACACCGGCATCGCCAAGGTCCGCATCAGCTCGGTCGAGCCCATGGACTGGAGTGACGAACTGATCGAGCTGGTGACCGGTTCGCCGCGCATCGCCAAGCACGCGCACGTGCCGCTGCAATCCGGCAGCGATGCGATTCTGCGGCGGATGCATCGCAAGTACCGCCCGTGGCATTACGCGGAAAAGATCCGCAAAATTCGCGAAGCCATGCCCGATGCGGCCATCGGCGCCGACGTCATGACCGGCTTCCCCGGCGAGACCGACGAACTGTTCGAGGAAAACCGCAGCTTCATCGAGCGTCTGCCGTTTACGTACCTGCACGTATTCACATACTCGTCGCGTCCGGGGACGCCGTCGGCGGCCATGCCGGACCCGGTGCCGGTGCACATCGCGCGCGAGCGCAACCGCGTGCTGCGCGAACTCATCCGCGAGAAGAACCGCGCGTTCCGCCAGAGCTTTGTCGGCCGGACGCTGGAAGTGATCACCTTGCAGGCGGGCGGCGAGAGCTGGACCGAAGCGCTAAGCGACAACTATTTAAAAGTCCGCGTCGCGGGGCGGCACGAGGCAAATCGGATTCTTCAGGCAACGGTAGTGGACGCAGGAACTGACGATCTGATTTGTCACCCATGAAACCCAGCGTGCTGCTCTCCGCATTCCAGTATCGCCCTAAGCTCAGATCAAGCCTTGCCGGCCCCTTTCGCTCCAACTTCAGGAGGACTTATGCTCGAGAGAATCGCCAACGGACGTACCGATCTGGTGTTCGACTATCTGGCGCAAGGCCATGCTGCCAGCTCGACGGACAAGGCGGGGGTGTCCCTGATCAAGTGGTGCGCGTACTACGGCGACGTGAGCGCCATCCGGTTCCTGTTGGCCAACGGCGAGTCTCTACGATCGCTGGGAGAAGACTTGGGACTCAACGGGGCTGCGTTCCACGGGCATTGGCGGCTGTGCGAGTTCCTGATTGAGAACGGGGCGGACGTGAATCATGCCTCGCCGGACAGCGGAGAAACGCCGCTGCATTCGGCCTTATGCAGTGACAAGCGGCCCGGGTGCGGCCTGGTGGTCAAAGTCCTGCTCGCCCACGGCGCCAATCCAAATTGCCGGACCAAGCCATCGGCAGAAACCGGCGGGTTCATGCGGGACGTGAGAACCAGGGCAGAGACTCCTCTGCATCGCGCCGCCGCGTTCGGCCACGAGGAGACCATCCAGCTTCTGCTCGATGCCGGCGCTGTCATTGACGCCAAAGACATGAACGGAGATTCTCCGCTCACCTGGGCGAGTTGGCATCTGCGGCCGACCTCTATTCTTAGGAAGCTTTGTTACGGTGACTTTCGCATTAACCCGGAACGAACCAGCATGGAAAAGTACTTACTTGGGCAGCCAAGCGTTTAATTGAGTGAAGCGACCAAGACTTTAGCCCGCGTCGAGGGCCGCGAAGCCGATTTGCGCGCTGAGCGGCCTGCAACAGGCGCTGAACCAACCGCACCGGAGAAGGCTCGCAAGCGGTGTGGAGCGCAGCGACAGGAATAAGGACCATGCTATACTTTTCACTGTCTTTGCCGCGTGCCGGCTCCGTGGCATTCCCCCACAGAGTAGCGCGGCCAGAGACGCGGATTTGCCCCCATTCGTAGCAATGGGGCCCGGGAGGATGGAATCGACAAAAAGTTTATTCGCATGAATGAGCGCATCCGCGCGCGGGAAATCCGCGTGATCGGCGCGGAAGGCGACCAGCTGGGCATCATGACCCCGTTTGATGCGATCAAGAAGGCCCGCGAACTGAACCTGGACCTGGTGGAGATTTCACCCAACGCGGTTCCTCCCGTGTGCCGCATCATGGACTACGGCAAGTTCCTCTACGAGCAGGAAAAAAAGGAACGCGCGGCCAAAAAGAACCAGAAGCAGATCGTCCTGAAGGAAGTAAAGTTCAGCGTGAACGTGGACGAGCATGATTACGTCACCAAGCGCAATCACGTGCTGCGCTTCCTGGACGACGGCGACAGGGTCAAAGCCAGCCTGCGTTTTCGGGGACGCGAAATGGCCCACCAGAACCTGGGTCGCAACGTGCTGGAGCGATTGATCAAGGAAGTGGGCGAAAAAGGAATTGTGGAGTTCCGTCCGCGCATGGAAGGCAATACCATGCACGCGATCCTGGCGCCGCCCAAGCAAGTACCCGGCAGCAAGAAGCCGGCCGATGCCCACGGACAGGCGTCCGGCGGGAAGAAGCCGCAAGCCAAGCCGCAACCGGCGCCGGAGCAGAAAGTTCAAGCAGCGCCGGCTGAAGGAAGCAAAGCAAGCTCGTAAGAAAAGCAATTAGCAAATAGCAATTGGCAACTGGCAAAAAGCAAGCAGTCAAAGATCAAGGACTCGGAACTCGCGGAGCTCGTCTGCGGCATACTTCAGAAAGAGCAGTTGCCTTGGCCAATCGCTAATTGCCATTTGCTAATTGCTGATTACGGAATAAATCTTTATGCCTAAAATGAAAACGCACAGCGGCGCAGCCAAGCGGTTCAAAAAGACCGCGACCGGCAAGATCAAGCGGGGCAAGGCTTACAAGCGCCATATTCTGACCTCCAAAGGCACCAAGCGGAAGCGCCAGCTCGACACCGACACACTGGTGAGCGATGCCGACGCCCACAAGGTGCGGAGAATGATCCCGTACTAGCCACTAGCTGCTATCAGCTAGCAACTAGCTTTCGGGACAGAACCCGGCCCGCCTGTGATGAACGGTGCAGAGGCCGAGTCTGAAACCAGCGAGTGATCAGGGATTCCAGCATCCTTCCCTGTAGCCGCTACAACCCGCCGGGAAAACCGGCCATGGAAAAAAGGAGCAACTATGCCTCGCGTAAAACGCGGCACAAAACGCCGCCAGCGCCGCAAGAAGATACTGGAGCGCGCCAGTGGTTATTTCCTCACAAAATCAAAACTCTACCGTTCCGCCAAAGAGTCGGTTGAGCGCGGACTGAAGTTCGCCTACACCGGACGCAAGCAGAAGAAGCGCCAGTACCGGGCCATCTGGATCGTGCGCATTGGCGCCGCCGCCAAGGCCAACGGCATCAGCTACAACATGTTCATCAGCGGCCTGAAGAAAGCCGGCGTGGAACTGGACCGCAAAGTCCTGGCGGACATCGCGGTGAATGATCCGGGATCGTTTAGCGTTCTGGTGGAGACGGCCAAGAAAGCCAACACGAAAGCAGCGTAGCCGGGCACTCAGCAATCAGCACTCAGCAATCAGGAAAAGCAAGAACCACAAAGGGCACGAAGTCTCACGAAGGAGTTGTTCGGCATGCAGCCTTTGTGTTCCTTCGTGTCCTTTGTGGTTAGAAGAAGTTGGGCACAGGCAAGAGTGCCTGTGCCACACGATCCAACATGGCGACTTACAGCGTTCCAAAACTCGAGGATTATTCAGCGGCGTCACTGGACAGCGCCGTCCGCGACCTGCTGGCCGCCCTTCGCCAGGAAGCGGAATCCATCGCCAGCGAGAACGACTACAAGAATTTTCGCGACCGCTGGATGGCCCGCAAGAACGGCGTCCTTACCCAGATCAACGATCTTTGGCTGAAAGCCGCTCCGGGTCCGGCGAAACGCGACGTCGGCGCGCGGGTCAATCAGCTCAAGACTGAAGTCGAGCAGACGGTGGACGCGGCGCAGACGCGCATCTCCGGCTCGGCCTCCGCGACGCGTTTGGACGCCGAACGCGTTGACGTCACTCTCCCCGGCATTCGTCGCCCGCTGGGCGCTGAGCACCCCATGCTGGCGACGATGAACGAAGTCGTGAACGTCTTCCGCGCCATGGGCTACTCCGTAGCGGACGGTCCGGAGATCGAGACCGATTACTTCAATTTTGAAGCGCTGAATTTTCCCCCGAACCATCCGGCGCGCGATACGCAGGACACATTGTTCGTCGCCGGGCAGGAGAAGAAGGCGCAGCGCGACCGCCTGCTGCTGCGCACGCACACCTCGCCGGTGCAAATTCGCTCCATGATGGCCACGCCGCCGCCGATCCGCGTGGTGATTCCCGGCAAGGTCCACCGCGCGGACACCGCGGACGCCACCCACTCGCCCATTTTTCACCAGGTGGAGGGCCTGGCCGTGGACACCAACATCACCTTCTGCGACCTGAAGGGCACGCTGGACCACGCCATGAAATCGCTGTTCGGGTCGAACGTAAAGACGCGGTTCTTCCCCTCGTTCTTCCCTTTCACCGAGCCGAGCGCCGACGTGTCCATCACCTGCTTCAAATGCGGCGGCAAAGGCTGCCGCCTGTGCAAGATGAGCGGCTGGATTGAGCTGCTGGGCTGCGGCATGGTGGACCCCAACGTCTTCAAGTTCGTGGAGAGCAACGGTTACGACGCGCAGAAGATCTCGGGCTTCGCCTTCGGCATGGGCGTGGAGCGCATCACCATGCTCAAGTACGGGATTGATGATATTCAGCTGTTCTATCAGGGTGATGTGAGGTTCCTGGAGCAGTTTGCGTGAAGTAGCATTCAGCAGTCAGCACTCAGCATTCAGCCCCGAAGCAGCAATTTGCAATGGCAAGTAAGAGAACACCTTGGAAACACAGAGGAACGGAGGAAGCGGAGGAATTGTTAAGCCTGCGTAAACCAACAATGATTTTCTCCGTGTCTCCGTGCCTCCGTGGTGAGAACTAATGCGTATCGATCCCAAATGGCTGCGCGAATTCGTCGACCTTAAAGTCACCGAAACCCAACTCGCCGACGATCTCACCCTAGCCGGCGTGGCGGTGGAGTCCGTCAAGCAGATCGACGGGAAAATGTTCTTCGAGATGGAGATCGGCACCAATCGTCCCGACGCCATGTGCCACTACGGCGTGGCGCGCGAGTGCTCGGCCATCTATGACCTTGACCTGAAGCCCATCGCGCCCAAGCTCCCAAAAGCCAAGCCCGCGGCCAAGCCGTTCCCGATTGAAATCCAGGACGCCGAAGGCTGCAAGCGCTACACCGCGCGCGTGATTCGCAACGTGAAGATCGCTCCTTCGCCGGAGAAGATCCTCGATCGCCTGAAGATTGACGACCACGGCGGCATCAGCAATGCCGTGGACGCCAGCAACTACACGCTGATGGAGATCGGCCATCCCACGCACGCCTTTGACCTGGACAAGCTGGAAGGCGGCAAGATCATCGTGCGCCGCGCGCGCCACGGCGAATCGCTGAAGACATTGGACGGCGTGGACCGCAAGCTCGAGCCGGAAGACCTGGTCATCGCCGACGCGGTGCGGCCGGTCGCGCTGGCCGGCGTGATGGGCGGACTGGATTCGGCGATATCGGCCACCACGAAAAATATTCTGATCGAATCCGCGTGGTTTGATCCGGCCACCGTCCGCAAAACAGCGCGGCGGCTGGGCATGCACACGGACGCGTCGCACATTTTCGAACGCGGCGCGGACTGGAGTGCCACGTTGCTGGCATGCGATCGCGTAGCCGAGTTGATTCTGGCAACCGCCGGCGGCGAACTCGAAGGCGACGCGGTGGACGCCGTTGCCGGACACATTGTCCGCCATTCACTGTGGCTACGCCACAGCGAAGTACTGCGCCACCTGGGCAAGGACATTCCGACCGATGACATTCGCCGCATGTTCAAGCGGCTGGGATTCGCTCCCTTGAAGAGTCTTGCCGAAGGCGTTTTCAAAGGCGCGGCGTTCCAAACCAAGACCGCCGAGCAAGTGGAGAAGATGCGCGAAGAAGCCAAGGCCGTGGCCGCCAAACTCGGGGTGAAGCTGCCGGAATGGAATTTGAATTTCGAGAAAGACCTGGGTGTTGAATTGCCCACCTGGCGTCTGGATATTGAGCGTGAGATTGATCTGATCGAAGAGATCGCGCGCATTCACGGATACAACAAGTTCGCCAACACGTTGCCTTCGTTCTCCGGCGGCGTGGTGGAGTTACCGCATGCGGCCAAAGAAGCGCGCCTGCGTTCCGAGTTGCTGGCTCTGGGCTACAACGAAGCCGTCTCGCCCACGTTCATTTCGCCGGAGGAAGCGCATGCGTTCGCCCAAGCGACCCCGGTGATGCTGGCCAATCCGCTGAGCGAAGAGCAATCCGCCATGCGGACGTCGCTGGTCCCCGGGATGCTGGCGATGCTGGCATGGAACCTGAATCGCGGGGCGGAGGACGTTCGCCTGTTTGAAACAGGCAATGTGTTCGAACTCAAGGGTGAACGCGCCAACGAAAAAAAGATGATCTGCCTGGGCGCTACCGGCCATGCGCTGGAATCCAGCGTGCACGGCGCGGGCCGGCCGTACTCGTTCTTTGACCTCAAGGGCGACGTGGAAGCCCTGCTGCATTCGTTTGAGATTAGCGCGCTGGCGTTCACGCCGGGCGCGGGAGCTTACTACCATCCGGGGCGTTGCGCCACGGTAACTGCCGACGGCCAGAAAGTAGCCACGCTGGGACAGCTTCACCAGGATGTGGCCGCGGCGCGCAAGCTGAAGCAGGAAATCTACATCGCGGAAATCCATCTGGACGCGCTGTTTGCGCTGGGGCTGCGCGTGGCCCGTTACCAGCCACTCTCAAAATTCCCCGCCGTGGACCGCGATTTCTCTTTCGTCTTTGCCGACGCGATGAGCTTTGAGCAGATTCAGTCCGCCGCGCACGCGCTCAATATCGCGGAGATGCAGAGTTTCATGCCGGCGGAAATTTTTCGCGGAGGCGCCGTGCCGCACGGGAAATACTCCGTCCTGCTGCGGGCGCAGTTCCAGTCGGCGGAGCGCACGCTCAAGGACGACGAAGTGGCGCAATGGTCGGCGCAGATTATCAGGGCGCTGGAAGCCATCGGGGGAAGCCTGCGGAGTTAACGTATGCGTTGGTTGTCTGCGGTTCGCAAGTCGGGCAAGAACCAGGAGACTGTGAGTCCGCGCGTGCAGCCCGTCCTGCAGACGGAGCGGCTGGTGATACGGCCGTTTGTCGCCGCCGATGCGGCGCGCCTCGCTGAACTCGCCGGCACACGCCGCGTGGCTGACACCACGGTGTCCATTCCGCATCCTTACAGCCCGGAACAGGCGCTGGATGACATTCACAAATACAACGAGGAGTTTCAGCTCGGCTCCGGCGCATACTTTGCTATCGCGCTGCGGGAAGCTCCGCAGGACCTGATTGGCGGCGCGCTCATCAAGTCCATTGAGCGTCCGCACGAGCAGGGAGAACTGGGATACTGGATTGACGAAGCCCACAGCGGACTGGGCTACGTGACCGAAGCCGGCCATGCCATGCTGGACTACGCGTTCAACCTGGAAGGCCTGCACCGCGTGTGCGCCTACCACATGGTGCGCAATGCTGCATCCGGCAACGTGCTGGCCCGCCTGGGCATGAGGCAGGAAGGCCGCTTGCGCCACATGGTAAAGAAGTGGGGCGAATATGAAGACGTGCTGCTGTGGGCGATTTTGCGGGAAGAGTTCAAAGGCTAAGGATGTGCGAGAGCCGAAAGAGGTGACGTGCAAATGGAATACCTGATCGGCTTGATACTGGGGTTCGCGACTGTGGCCTTCGCCGCCTCGGTTGGCCTTGATCGGGACCGCGCTTTCTATCCAACCGTGGCCATCGTAGTCGCCTCATATTATGCATTGTTTGCTGTGATGGGAGCTTCCGGGCGGACACTCATCCTTGAAGTCCTTGCGGCCAGCGTGTTCCTTCTCCTTGCGGTTCTAGGCTTCAAAACGAATCCCTGGTTCGTGGCCGCTGCCATTGCCGGACACGGCGTTTTTGACTTCGTGCATCACTTGCTCATCGAAAATCCTGGAGTGCCGCGCTGGTGGCCCGGTTTCTGTTTGACGATTGATGTGACCATCGGCGGATGGGTGGCCCTGCGCCTGATGAGGCGGCCTGGCGTTCTGCCGACGCCGGACGCGCGCAAATAAGGCGACGTTTGGTTCCAACTTCGCTTGAAATTCTTCTGGTTCCCTCTTACCCTACTGCGCATGTTTCTTGGACACTTTGGACTCGCGCTCGCCGCGAAAACGGTTGCTCCGAAGACTTCTTTCGGCACGGCGCTGCTGGCCACCGAATTCGCCGACGTCCTCTGGCCCGCGTTTCTGCTCCTGGGATGGGAGCGGGTGGCCATCGCCCCAGGCATCACCAAGATGACGCCGCTCGACTTTATCTCTTACCCCTGGTCGCACAGCTTGCTCATGGATTTGATATGGGCCGCCGGGTTAGCCGCGGCGTACTTCATCGCCCGGCGCTACCAGGCAGGAACGTGGGTGGTGTTCGCCGGCGTGCTGAGCCACTGGGCGCTGGACTGGGCATCGCACCGTCCGGACATGCCGCTGACGCCGTGGTCGCCACAAAAGTACGGCCTGGGATTGTGGAATTCGGTGGCCGGGACAGTCGTGGTGGAGTTGGCGATGTTCTTCGGCGGGTTGGCGATTTATCTGGGTTGCACCAAATCCAAAGATCGCACCGGACAATTTGCCTTGTGGAGTTTTGTTGCGCTGCTGCTGGTAATCTGGGTGGGCGCAACGTTCGGTCCGCCGCCACCGAACCTGAACGCCATCAAGTTCAGCGGCGTGGCCCTGTGGCTGACGATTCCCTGGGCGTACTGGATTGATAGGAAGAGAGAAAGCAAACCTTGAAACACAGAGAGGAATTTGTTAAATGAGTAACTTGGTAATTTGGTAATTTTCATTTCGGCCGCAGCTTTCTGCTAACTTCTCGATTACGAAATTCCCGATTCGTTTCCCTCCGCTTCCTCCGCTCCTCCGCGTTTCAAAGGTCTTCGTTCGCAGCCGCGTGCTGCCGCCATCCTAGCTAGAGTCCGTTGGAAAAGCCCGTCGCCTTTGGTTACAATCCCTGCCATGCTCTCGCGTCGCTCTTTTTTCAAAGCGGCAGGTGTGTCTGCCGCGGTCGCTGCCACCACCAACTTTCCCGCCGGCATGCTCACCTGGGCGGAACCGGCGCGCGAGCCGCAGCCGGGCGGTCCCATCCTGCTGAACAGCAATGAGAACGCCTACGGGCCGCTGCCGGACGTGCTGACTTTGCCGAATCCGTTTCGCGACGCCAACCGCTATCCGGACTCGAGCGCCGATGCGCTGGTGGCCAAGCTGGCCAAGATGCACAAAGTCAAGCCGGAGCAGATCGTGCTGGGTTGCGGCTCCACGGAGATCCTCAAGCTGGCGGCGGCCGCCTTCACCGGCCCGGGCAGAAAGCTGATCACCGCCAACCCCACGTTTGAAGCGCTGTGGTCGTATGCCCAGGTAACGAAGGCGGAAGTCGCCAAGGTGGACCTGACCACTACGTTCGCGCACCATCTTGCGGCCATGGCCGAGGAAGCGGCGAAGAATGGCGGCCTGGTCTACATATGCAATCCCAACAATCCCACGGCCAGCCTCACGCCGCGGCGCGGCCTGGAAAACTTTATTCGCGAGCTGCCCAAGAACGTTTACGTGCTTATGGATGAGGCTTATCACGATTTTGTCACGGTGTCCGGGGACTACATTTCTTTCATCGACACGCCCATGGACGACGACCGCGTGATTGTGGCCCGCACTTTCTCCAAGATATACGGCATGGCGGGGTTGCGCATGGGTTACGCCGTGGCCACGCCCAAGACAGCCAAGCTGCTGGCAGAGCAAAAACAGCAGGACAGCGTCAACATTTTTGCTCTGCGCTGCGCGCTGAAGTCGCTGGAGAGTGAAGACGATCATCAGATGGCGGTGATGCGCAACGCCAATGACCGCCAGGAATTCATGCTCCAGGCGGCCAAACGCAAGCTGCACGTGATCCCCTCATGGTGCAACTTTGTGATGATGAACACCCAGCGGCCGGTGAAGACGGTGATTGATCACTTTGTGAAGAACAACATCCGCATTGGACGCCCCTTCCCACCGATGGATACGTTCGCCCGCATCTCGCTGGGGACGCCGGAGCAGATGAAGGCCTTCTGGGCGGCCTGGGACAGGTTGCCGAAGGCCTAATTTTCTGTCGCTGCGCTCCAAACCGCTGGCGAGTCTGGCTGCGTGGCTGCTTCCTTCTGCACCTGTTGCAGGCAGCTCGGCGCGCGAGCCGGCCTCGCTGCCAAGTCCTAAAATTAGTCGCTGCGCTTCAAACCGCCGGCGGGTCTGGCTGCGTGGCTGCTTCCTTCTGCACCTGATGCAGGCAGCTCGGCGCGCGAGCCGGCCTCGCTGCTAAGCTTCAGATCCGTTTTCTCAGTTGCGACAAGTGCCGGATGAGGAAGCGGATCAGCAGAGTGGTGCCGAAGGTCGTCAGGTAACCTAACAAAATTGTGATCGGGATGAAGTAGGGTGCGAAGACTTCATGGCCATGCTGCACTGGGAATTGCGCCAGGTTGAAGCCAAAGTCGCCAACGTAGAAACCGACGTTCTGGGGAAAGAACGGCTTAAGCAAAGCGCAGATGTAGAAGCTTGCAGAAAGCAAATATCCGATCACCGCGACGACGAACACCAGATAGCCCTGAACGCCGGCCACCGTCCAGCGCAGCGTGGTGCGCAAAACCTTAAACGGAGAAAGACTCCAGGAGGAACTGCGCAGGATCATCTCCATGCGGTAATGGCGGGCGATCTCGTCGGGCGTGCCCAGCGCCTGGAGCACGTTGCGGCAATCGTCCTGCGTGGGAGTGGCCACCTGCTCCAGCCGATCCAGCACATGGGCGCGCAACTCGCGCAGAAAATCCTGGCGGCGGGCGTCAGGCAGGTCAGAAAGCTTGGCGTTGAGCTGGGCGAAATAAGTGTCCATCATGGGAATGCAGGTCGTCAGGTTCATGAGCGTCCTCCCTTGTCATCCTTTCCGTCGAGCACCGGTTGCAGGAGCTGGTTGAGGCTGGCGGCAAAGCCGTTCCAGAAGTGGGCCATGGAAACGATCTTTTGGCGTCCGGCGGCGGTCAGCCAGTAGTATTTGCGGGGATGGCCGGCATCGGCCTCAACCCACTCAGATTGAAGGAGACCGTCTTCTTTCAGGCGGCTCAGGATCGGGTAGACCGTCCCTTCAGCCACCACCAGTCGCGAGTTCTGCTCCAGCACCCGAAGGATTTCAAGTCCATAAAGTCTTTGGTTCCATAAGCTTGCCAGGATTGCTAAGTCCAGGCAGCCTTTGCGAAGCTGGGCTTCCCACTTTTCCGTGGGCTCGGATTTCGACGTTTTGCTAAGCAAAGACATATACTATGTATTGCTATGTATAGTGCAAGACATAGATTCGTGTCAAGAGGTTTTTGGGGAAATACTCTTTGGTGTGAATAAGCCGCGCAACCATCCGACCGACCGAACGTCGACCGGGCAACCAGCGAGGCAGCAACGGCGAAGGCTCATTTCCACAAGACAGTGCGTTATACTGCGCAGGCGCCGCTCGACACACATCTCAAGATTGACAGAGGGTTTATGTCGGCAAAACCGGCCCACAGCCTGGAACCATTGACGGGAAAGCCAGCCACCGATGACTTCCCCGCGCTGGAAGAAAAAATCTATAAAGCCATTGAACTGCTGAAGGCGGCGCGCGCCAGCCAGGCCGCGGCGGAACGCGACGCCAGCCGCCTGCGCGAGCAACTGGAGCAGCGCGAAGAAGACCTGGAGACGCTGCGCTCAGAAGTGGTGTCACTGCGCAAGGACCGCGAAGAAGTCCGCGGGCGCGTGGAGAAGATGCTCAAACAGATTGACGCGCTGGTGGCGCAAAGCTGAAGCCCCACCTCATCGCGCACGCGATGACGGCAACGCAGAATCTCACACTGGAAGCCCACCGCGTAGGCGAATCGCCGGAATCGCGTTGCTCGGACACGAGCCGCAAATCGAAGAGACGCATCTCTAAAAAATCCGCTAAATCCGCTACTTGCAGCAGCCATTGCAGGCATGAAGAGCGTCCCCAGAAGTTCGCGGCTCGCGCCGATGAATGAAAGTCAGTGTGCAACTACCCCCACCTCCGCTATTTCTTCCGGCTGGGATCGTCCTGAGGGTTTACGTAATTGAACTGGACAGGGGACATGCCGTGGATCTGGACCACGACCTCACCGCTGGCCTTGGCGAAGTGGTGCATGTCCGGATCGAGAAAAGCAAAGCTGCCGGCGGGGAAGGTCATCATGCTGCCTTCGTCAAAACTGTCTCCCATGCCAACTTTGAAGGTCCCGGAGATCACGGTCACGTTCTCGCGCTTGGGATGCCAGTGCGGGGCGATCTTGTATCCGTCTGGCATTTTCAGGCGGACGGTGTAATCACCCGTGGAAGCCATGGGGTCGCCTTCCAGCACGGTGAGTTGCGCGCCCGGAGGCACGAAGGCCGGCGCCGGGCCATATTGCATCGCGTCAGGACTGTAGGCGTGCTTGCTCTCGGAAGCTGCTTTTGCGGTCATCGTCATCTGCCGGCCCAGGAGACAGATCAATCCCAGAAGAGCCAGGGTCAGGTAAAAACTGCGTTTCATGTTTGTTCCTCCTTGATTTCGCGTGCGATCAGTGAGGCCATCATCAGGCGCGGAGTGCGATGATTCAATGAAGCCCAAATAACTTTTATGTATTTTCCATATATCGTTCCAAGTTACTGATAATTATGGCATTATGATCAATCGGGGGCACAATGCCGCATTCCAAAACCGCAATTGGCGAGGTTGAACTCGACCTGGGCCGCTACGAACTTCGCCGCCTGGGCCGCCGGGTGAAACTCGAAAAGAAGCCCATGGAGCTGCTGATCTTTCTGGTGGGCCGGCGCGAGCGGCTGGTTTCACGCCAGGACATTGTCGCCAAGCTATGGCAGTCCGACCTGTTTGTTGACACCGAGCGCAACATCAACAACATCGTGCGGAAGATCCGCAGGGCGCTGGGCGACGATCCGGCCAAGCCGCGCTTCCTGGAAACGGTTGTAGGCAAAGGCTACCGGTTCATCGGGCCTATACGTGTGATTGACGCCCATTACCCGCAGACTGATCTGCCCGGTGGCAAGCGCGGTGCCGCGTCGGCGGCGGAGCATACCGTCTGGGCGGCAGACCGCCTGTCCCTGGCCGTGCTGCCGCTGCGTCTTGCCGGCAACAGCACGGACGACAGCGGGCTTAGCCTGGGTTTTACAGACGCGTTGGTTACGCGGCTGGGAAATCTGCCGGGCGTTGATGTTCTCCCCATCTCCGCGGTCCTGAATGTCCCGGCCACGGCGGCGCCCGCGGAGGTTGCGGCGCGGTTCGGGGTCCGCTTTGTGGTCCACGGCGCGCTGCAAATCGCCAAGACGCAATCCCGTCTTTGGGTGGAAATGTACGACGCGCATTTGCAAAGCACATGCCTCACGCGGCGCTGCGAACTTGACGTCAATTCCCTGTTCGAACTCAAGGACGACATCGCGGCACGAATCGCCGGCGCATTGAACCGTCCGCTGGGCGAGTCCGCGGTGCAGATTCGCGCCCGTTACAGCAAAGACCCGCTGGCTTATACCCAGTTCATGCAGGGCTACCGGCACAGCTCTTCGGGCGATCCCCGGCTTCTGGAAGAGGCCACCGAGCATTTGATGAACGCGGTGGCTCGCGATCCGGGCTTTGCCCTGGCCCACGCGGTCCTGTCTTTGGTATGCGCGGCGCGCCATTTCGAGTTTGATCCCAGCCGGACCTGGCTGGAGAAGGCTGAATTTCACTGCGAACGCTCCCTGGAACTCGATTCCAATCTGCCCGAAGGACACGTGGCCAAGGCTTTTCTGCTCTGGGGGCCATCGAAAAACTTCCAGCACCTGGAAGCCATTGCCGAACTGAAGCGCGCTCTGGCCTTGCAGAAGAATTTGCCTCACGCTTACAACCGCATGGGGACCATCCTTGCCCATATCGGGCTGCTGGACCAGGCCCGCACCATGTACGAGATGGGCAGCGCTTTTGATCCGCGAAAAGCCGTCAGCCACAGCATCGTGCAGGCATACATTTGGAACGGCGACTACGAGTTGGCGCGGGAAGAGCTGCACAAATGGCGGACGGAGAATCCTGCCAACAAATACGCTGTTTATTTTGCCCCTTATCTGGCGATGTTGAACAACCAATGGGAAGAGGCGAAGAGCTTGTTTGACGAAGCAATGGCCCTAATGGGGGAAGATCCACTGATCGTCAGCCTGCAAGGTGTGATGCACGCGATGCAGGGCAGATCAGAAGAGGCCCTGGCGTGTATGAGCCGGGCGTGTGCGAACCCAAAATCTTTTGGACACGCCCACCACACCCACTACCAGATCGCCTGCATTCTTTCCCTGCTTGGCCGGCCGGAGGCGGCGCTGGAATGGCTGGAACGCAGTGTTGATACCGGATTCGCATGTTGGCCGTTCTTTCTCAAAGACCCTTGTCTGAAAAACTTTCGCAGCCTTCCGCAGTTTGAGCTTCTGGTGAGTTCACTGCAGGGCAAGTATCCCGATCACTTGGGGTTGCTGTAGCTCGTCGCGTGCGTTCCAAGGGGACGCACGTGCTTGGTTTTTGCGCGTCGCGTTGGGCCGCAGGCGGATGGCCGGCGAGCAAATAAATTCGTCCTGCCAGCAACTTTTCCCTTGACCTCACTCCGCAGAGAACGATAATCAATCTTGTAAGTTTTTGTTGAGGTGAAGCGTGGCATCACAAGCGAATTCAGCCCTACCGCCGGTAAAGGTGGAGATTTACGACCAGGTGTACAGCCTGCGCGGCGTGGACGCGGAATACGTCACGCGCCTGGCGGAGTTTGTGGACGCCAAGATGCGCAGCGTCGCCGACCAGACCTCTACCATTGATTCTCTGCGGTTGGCCGTGCTGGCGGCGCTGAATATCGCCGACGAGTACCATATCCTCAGAAAAAAATATGAGCTGCTGGCCGGCGAGTACCTGCAGCGCGCGGACGCATTGTCCGGAGCTCTGGAT
This sequence comes from Terriglobia bacterium, assembly GCA_020072815.1. Lineage (NCBI taxonomy): Bacteria > Pseudomonadati > Acidobacteriota > Terriglobia > Terriglobia bacterium. The sequence goes on from JAIQGE010000017.1 coordinate 116,488, forward strand.
GAAGTGCTGGACGAAGGACGCAAAGCCGGGTAATCAAGTTTCAGTTCTGGAAAGAATATGGGCCGCGCTCTGAGACGCGGCCTTTTTCTTTGCTTCATTTCTTCCGCAATGCAGGACACCTCAAATCGGTCGCGCAGCGACCAGAAAAATGAAGACCGACCCACGGGGCCGTGCGAAAGGGCCGTTAATGAACCCGTCGGTAGACGGCGGGAACCCGCCGCGGCTCTTTAGGCATTTCCGTACTGGCGGAACCTTGCACACCGAGCCGTAATACGAGTCGAGTCCCCTGTTCATTTTGAATATCGGTTCAAATAACGGTGACCAATCGGCACCTGCTTTGCAGGCCGGTCGTCAGGGCTGATGCTAAACAAAAAGCAGTGACGATAGCAAGCGGGGTGATCGGCGTCGCCGCAAGCTCGTTGACGAGCCTTTTTCCTGGCAGACGTTGCAACAAGATTGCTGAGCGCTGCGTGCTTCCTTAGAATCAACTTGCGTGAGCGAACTCGCCTCCAAACAAGTTTTTCTGGTTCCCACAGACGCCCTTGGCCAGCGGGTTGACCATTGGCTGGCTTCGCAACTGCCCGACGCCAGCCGTGTGCGCATCCAGCAACTGATCGAGCAGAACAAAGTAACGATTAACGGCGCCGTTCCCAAACCGTCACTGCGCCTGCGCGGCGGAGAAGAAATCATCATCTCCGGACAAGTGGAACTGCCGCCCCTTAAGGCATTTCCAGAAGACATCCCTCTGGACGTGGTTTACGAAGACGACTATCTCGCCGTGATCAACAAACCTGCGGGCATGACGGTGCACGCTGGGTCGGGCAAGAACGAAGCGGGCAACAAAGGGACGCTGGTCAACGCGCTGCTGCACCGCTTTGGCAGCCTGTCGCAGGCCGGCGGCGAACTTCGTCCGGGCATTGTGCATCGCCTGGACAAAGACACCAGTGGGCTGATCGTGGTGGCCAAGACGGATGTCGCGCATCGCAAACTGGCGCTGCAATTCAGCCGCAGAGAAGTCAAAAAAACTTACGTAACATTGGTCCACGGCTGGATGACTCACAAACAGGGCACCATCAACAGCCCCATCAGCCGCGATGTTGTACGTCGCCAACGTATGACCGCCCGCCCCAGCGTGGGCCACGCTGCGGGACGCGCCGCCGTAACCCACTGGAAAGTTCTTCAGCAAATTGAAGGAAAGTGCGGTAAGTTCTCCTTATTGGAAGTGAAAATTGAAACCGGGCGGACGCACCAGATTCGCGTGCATCTGGCGTCGCTAGGCCATCCCGTTGTGGGCGATACACTCTATGGGGCGCCTCGCTTAGTTCCCGGTTACGGAGGTACAGGATCAAAAGCAGCATCTATGGGGAGGACGTTTCTCCACTCATCCGCGATACAATTCAAGCATCCCATGACAAGCGCTCCCCTGTCATTGGAGCAACCCCTGCCCGCCGAACTGAAAGCGGTTCTCAGCGGCATTGGGGATTAAGGAAGGTTCTGAGTTGATGCGATTGAATCACATGTCTTCCACTCGACTTCTTGGGATTGTGCTGGTGCTGGCCCTGGGGTGCGGCCTGGGTCTGGCGCAGACCCAACCGGGAACCCTGCTGCCGAAACCGGCGACTCTGGCCCAGCCAGCGCCAACAACCAACGCCATGGCCACAGGCCTGGGCGGGGACGATAATCCGCAGGGACCAATCCACGTTTTCCGCAGCCGCTCGGATGAAGTCAACGTGATCTTCACCGTGACCGACAAGCACGGCAAGTTTGTGAAAGACCTGAAGCAGAAACAGTTCACCATCCTGGACAACAACCTGCCCCCGCGGGAAATCAAGACCTTTGAAGCCGAGACCGACCTGCCATTGCGCGTCGGCCTGCTGATTGATGCCAGCAATTCCATTCGCGACAAGTTCCAGTTTGAGCAGAACGCGGCCATCGCCTTCCTGCGCCAGGTGGTCCGTCCGCAGACCGACCGGGCCTTTGTTCTGGCCTTTGACGAAGTCATGGACGTGACCCAGGACTACACCAATGACCTGGACAAACTGGGCAAGGGCGTAAAAGTGATCCGTCCCGGCGGCGGCACCGCCATGTGGGACGCCGTGTACCTTGCTTCGCGCGACAAGCTGATGAAAGAACACGCTGACACAGCGACCGGCACGGTGCGCAAAGCCATCATTCTGGTCTCTGACGGCGACGATAACCAGAGCCGCTTTACCCGCCAGGAAGCTATCGAAATGGCGCAGCGCGCCGGCGTGATCGTCTACGCCATCAGCACCAACCTCAACAACATTCTGGATAGCGGAGACCACAACCTGAAACAACTGGCGGAAGCCACCGGCGGACGGGCGTTCTTTCCTTCCAAGTTGCACGATCTGACCGACTCCTTCCGCGCCATTCAGGAAGAGCTTCGCAGCCAGTATTCGGTTTCCTACAAGCCGGAACACTTTGACGCCAACGGCCAGTTCCGGCCGATCACCATCCTGGCGGAGAACAAGAAGTTCCGCGTCCGGGCAAAAAAGGGCTACTTCGTTCCCCGGCAATAACAGCTTCATGAATTCTTTCAGGCCCGGCGATGAGCCGGGCTTTTTCATTGGACTGCGGAAGACCCTGCTTGCGTCGAAGATTGCCAAAATTGCCAGAATTGCCAAAATCGCCGGAATTGAAAAATGCTTGCCTCTCGGCCATGTCTCAGCTCACGTGATCAAACCCGTCTTTGAACCATGGAGGGACGAAGGTGTCAGAGGAGAATTGGGAAGCCGAAGCTCAGTAACCAGTAGAGGGCAGACGTAGTCGTGGCGATTCTTGGCAATCCTGGCAATTTTGGCAATTCTTTCCATCGCCTCCGTTTCCTCCCTTCCTCCGTGTTTCAAAGATTTTGGGTTTGTGCTCCTGGACTATAATGTTCGTCATCCCATGAGAGTTCTCAGCGCATTTTTCGTTTTCGTTGTCGCGAGCTGCATAGGTCAGGCGCAGCAGCCATCACAATCGCCCTCCGGCGTGGCGGTGTCGGGCGATGGTATCCCCAAGATCGTGGTCCGCACCGACGAAGTCAACGTGATCTTCACCGTGACCGATAAGCACGGCAAATTCGTCAAAGACCTGGGCGCCAGCCAGTTCAGGGTCCTGGACAACAACCTGCCGCCGCGGCAAGTGGTCCACTTTCAGGCCGAAACCGACCTGCCGCTGCGCGTGGGCCTGCTGATTGACGCCAGCAACTCCATCCGCGACCGCTTCCAGTTTGAGCAGCAGGCGGCCACCGAATTTCTGCAGCAGATCATCCGGCCCAAGAGCGACCGCGCCTTTGTGCTGGCCTTTGACGAAATCCCCGACGTCACCCAGGACTTCACCAACGATCTGGACAAGCTCACGCGGGGCATCAAGGTGATCCAGCCGGGCGGCGGCACCGCGCTGTGGGACGCCATCTACGTCGCCTGCCGCGACCACCTGATGAAGCAGCCGGAAACCAGCGTGGTGCGCCGGGCCATCATCCTGGTCTCTGACGGCGATGACAACCAGAGCCGCGTGCTTCGCTCGGAGGCCATTGAGATGGCGCAGAAGGCGGGGGTCATCGTTTATGCCATCAGCACCAACCTCACCGACCCGCACGCCAAGGGCGACGAGAACCTGAAAATGCTGGCCAATGAGACCGGCGGCCGGGCCTTCTTCCCCTTCAAGCTGTCCGACGTGGCCGACGCCTTCCACGACGTCCAGGAAGAACTGCGCAGCCAGTATTCGCTGTCCTATAAGCCGGACCGCTTTGAAGCCAACGGCCAGTTCCGCACCATCCAGATCGTCATGGCGGACAAGAAGCTGCGCGTCCGCGCCAAGAAGGGCTACTACGTGCCGAAGATGTGAGAAAACCGGCTCTTGGTAATTGGCCCTTGGTAGTTGGTAATTGGCTGATGCGAATTGTGTGATGAATAAATAAACGATAAACTGACCGCCCATGCCGATACCGCTTCAATTCTTGTTAGCGATGGGATTGGCGATTCACGCGGCGGCAGCTACCGCACCCTGTTCGCCTGTGCCGGGAGCAGATCAGATATGGTCTAAGGCTTCCGTGCATTGGGTGTTCATCGGCGAGTTGCACGGTTCCAATGAAACTCCCGCTGCTTTTCGTGAACTTGTCTGCGATGCCATTGCGCAGGGAAAGCACGTGACCGTGGCGTTAGAGCGTCCAACCAGCGAGCAGGCCGCTCTGGACAACATTCTCACAGCCAAAGACCTTGCAGCGGCCCAGGAATCGCTGCTCCAGCTACCCCGCTGGAAAGAGGGTATGGATGGCCTGGCAAGCGAAGCGATGCTGCGGCTGTTGGTCTCTTTGCGCGAACTGCGCAGGTTCCAACCCGACTTAAAGGTTGTTGCCTTCGATGCGCCTTACGCAGGACCGCCCTCCGCTGCCGCACGCGACGAAGCGTTGGGACATGCCCTGCTTGCGCTACGTCCAGCAAAACCCAATGACCTGGTGCTCATCCTCACCGGGAATCTTCACGCCATGCAAGCGTCGAAACGCGGCTATGATCTGGCGGCTATGTACCTTCCGCGCAAAGAAATCCTCAGTCTTGAAGTCACAGACAGGGGCGGCGAAACATGGTCGGAATCCACAACGGACGGGTGCGGTCCCCAGAAGGGTGGAGTTCCGGACAAGGATGTAAACAGGCCGCGCGGAATATTTCTCGATCCAAGCCTCGCGCCTTTTGGAAAGGTCGATGGCGTCCTCTCACTTGGCGTCCCGTTGACACCTTCAGCACCGGCGGCGGGTGAGCCTTCGCCCATTCCAGCTTGCCGCAAAAAGTTTCTCTCTGAGCACCAGACCATTCCAAAAACTCAATGACATTTGCCGTTCCGGAAGTTCCCATATACCTCATCTAGTTCACCTCCCACACAGCAGTCATTTCGGAAGTCCCGGTTTTTGTCACAGGAACCAGTGAGCCACATCACTGCAGCAAGGTCTCCGGAAGTTCGAAAGTTAAAAGTGAAGCGGATGCCTGCTCGAGTCGGAGTGTGGACGCAGGCAAACTTCCAGTTTCCCCATAGCGGAGCTTTTGTCTCATTTCGTCATTGAGCTCTGCGTTGACTGTTGCGTGGAAGGGTGAAGTCGGCAGGTTTTCCTGCCGCAACTGGCTTAGGAGGCCAAAATGCAGATCCTGGTTAGATTGTTGTTGGTGTGCCTGGTGGCGTGTTCGTCGGTCGCCTGGGCGCAGGCGCCTGCCCGGCCTGATGCGAAGGGATGTTCCGAGAGCAAGGTGGTTACCCGCATGCCCGGATGTTTCATCCTTCGATGCGACCACAAGGACTACAGCACGACTGAGATGCCGCGCACCAAGAGTGAGAGAGGCCATCAGGTTGAGGGAGAATTCGAATTCACCTCCTACCGCTGTACCAGCAACAAATCTCCGTTGGAACTGGGCAGAAACACCGAAGCGGCGCTGAAAAATGCGGGCTTCACCATCCTCTACACTGACGTTTACATTGGCGGCACGCGTTTTTGGATGACGGCCCAGAAAGGCGGCCAGTGGGTAAAGCTGGCCGTGGTTTCCGATACCTACGACTTGACCGCAGTCAAAGAGAAGCCAATGGAGCAGGCGATGACCGCCAACGCGGACGGGTGGGCCCAACAGATCAACCAGTCCGGGCGAGCCAGCGTGTACGGAATCAACTTTGACACCGGCAAGGCGACGATCCGGCCCGACTCGGAGCCCGCGCTGAATGAGGTGGCCAAGCTTCTCCAGGGGAATCCGTCGTGGGCAATGGTGGTCGCGGGCCATACTGACAACGTGGGCGCCAAGGCAACCAACCTGGTGTTGTCGCGGCAGCGCGCACAATCCGTGATCTCGTGGCTATCGGCCCATGGCGTGGAGGAATCGCGCTTGGTGCCGGCTGGTTTCGGCGATACTCGCCCGATCGCCGAGAACAAAGACGAAGCAGGCCGGCAGAAAAACCGTCGCGTGGACCTGGTGAAGGTGTACTGAGGCGCGAGCGCGTTTGGCTCTTGGCTTTTCGCTCTTAGGCTGTGGTCTTCGACTTTGGCACTGTCGGTTGTTGGCTGAATACCCCGGGTTCTTCATGTGAGAAGCCAATCCTTGCTGCCGTTCCAAACTTGAACCCTCATTCAAGCGTCGCCGTTCTCACCTCGACCCAGAATCAAATGTCAACGCAAGCGCCTTCAGGCGCGACGACAGGTTAGCCCACGGCGAAGCCGTGGGAAACGTCGCCAATAGGCAGAGAGCGCCGTAGGCGCGGCACATCAATTACCCGAACACGTATTTCAGATCGAATTCCACGCCATGTTTTTTCAACAGCGCGATGAATTCTTGATCGAAGGTCATTTTGCGGTGGTGAGCTTCCTGGTTGCGAACATATCGGACAACCGCATTCAGGTTTGATGCGCTCACGCTGAAGGCGCCAAACCCGCGCTGCCATGCGAATTTGGGTCCCATCCATTTTGACGAGCTGGCCTTGATGCTGAGGATGGCGTCAGAAAGCGATAGCGTAGGCGGGAGTTGAATCAGAAGATGGACATGGTCTTCCATGCCGCCAATTTCGTGAATGAAAACGCCCTCGTTCTTGCAGATGCCAACGATGTAGCGCCACAGGCGGGGCTGATGATTTTTGGGAATGCTCTTGCGGCGGTCTTTGGTGCTAAATACAACGTGAATGTAGTTCTGAACCAAGGTGTGAGCCATGTGTCGCGCCTCCAGCGCTCGGATTCTTCTGGACTCCTTACCCACGGCTTCGCCGTGGGCTAACCTGTAGTCGCGCCTGAAGGCGCTTGGAACGTGCAATATCCCAAGGATCTCAACCACGGAACGAGTTTGGGTGGCCCGAAAAGACGTAGTTGGCTTCTTCGTCCTTTCCTGATTGCTTAAAGACTTTTTCCATCATTTCCTTGCCCTGCTCTTCCGTAACTCTGTGAGATTGATCGTCACCTCGCTGATTCAGGATGTTGTCCTGCGTCCGGAAGTCAACAGGATATGCACTTGAAGCCGGATTAACCGGCAGAGAAAGAAATAGCTTTGCGTTCGAAACGGTGTAATCGTAACTCGCATACTGGTGAACGGGAGTAAGCCTGTAGTGGTCCATTGGTTGGAATGCGAGGACGGTGCCAATAGGCCAGAATGTGAATTCTGCAACCACAAAAATCTTTTTATTGACTAGATCGTAAAAACCGCTAACTCCGGATTTGCGACCTGCTTTGCCTGTCACGGCAAACGCGTAGACGTAGAGATCTTGGGGAAAATCTCTATTACGGGAATCACGAAGAAATTTCCTGATCCATGGATGCGTTTTGACGAAGTTTTCGCCATTCGCCGACACGAAGTTCTGCATGATTTGTTTCAAGATACTCAGCGGTCGATTTACTACGACCGTTATCTTCTCGCCATCTTTGGCCCTATCTACTTTTTCAGCAACGTCTCTGATAAAGTCGGCGTAGTGAGAGCCGTACATCCTCCCAGCCTTACTGTTGCAGCGTGCACACAAGCTACGAACAATCAGGCCAGTGACAACTTCACCCTTCCAGACTATTTTCTCCGAGCGTGCGTCTACAGCTTGCAGCAGAATCTCATGATCATTGAATGCTGATTCGGGAGGAATGTGCTCCCTTGTGAGTGGGCCAAACTTCCCGCATAGCCAACAATTCCCTTCTTGCGTCATTGAGCTTCGCCTTTTGATCCCTGTCTAGATTTTACATGAAGTCGCGGATATATCGCTATGCTCTCAACCACGATGGAAAACAGGCCATTGTCCGACTTCTGCATTGATTCCTAGCCTATTTTCGCATACGATTCGCTCTCCATAAAATGCAGATATCTGCGCCGGCTTGCGCCTGGAGATGGCGGAGGCGCGGAAGTTCTTTGAAAACTTAAAGAAGCACTCAGCAGTCAGCAATCAGCAGGTCAGCCAAAACGCAAGCTCTCCTCCACACATCGTGCAAAACACAAAGAATCAGCAAGATGGGGAGAATTGTACTAATGAGTAAATATTTGGGTGACCGTTGGGTCGAATGGAATAAACCCTTTTCTTTCAACAGTCGCGTCAGGGGGAGGGTGGGGGTAGGCTTATCGATTTGGTTGTTAGCCAGAGAGTTACTAAGATCGCCGGGATCGCCGACATCGCGCGAAATCGCCGGAATCGGGTTAACGCAAACAGCCGCAGGCGAGGGCGCCTGCGCTCCACAAATCCTAACCCCAAAATCGCACAGGCAAGAGTGCCTGTGCCACACGGGCTTGAGGGCCCCCTAACACGATAACGATCTTAACAGTAGCGATCTTCGGTCCAGCTAATCTATCGGCGCGTAATACCCGCGTCTCGCCTGGATCCTGTACCCGTCTTTGGATTTCACTTCGATCTTGCGGAACTTGCCGTCATTACGTGTCTCGGTCGGCGTGTAGCTAAGGTAATACTGGCTGCGCAGCTCATTGGAGATTTCGCTGAAGGCTTTTTGCAGCTTTTCTGGCCGGTTGACGATGATCATCCGCCCGCCGGTCTGGTCGGCCAGTTGGCTCATATCGTGTGGGTCAGAGCCGTACTGCGGGTCGCTGATCAACAGGACGTAGCAGATCACGTCCGCTTTCTGCGCCGCTTCAATCGATTCTTTCAACCGCAGCCGGCTGCCCTGGTCCACGCCGTCGGTAAGCACGACCACCGCTTTGCGGCCCACCTGGGGAGCCAGCACGTCATTGGCGGCCAGGTAGACGCCATCGTAAAGCAGCGTGCCTTTAGGGCGCGAGATGGGAATGGGCCCCTGACCCAGCCCAGGAATGCCCTGGGTCGCGGTGCCGGTGTTGATGCGGGCTTTGTTGAGGCCGGCTTTCAGCAGACGGACGTCCGTGGTCAGGTCCTGGAGCAGGTCCACGGAAACGTCAAAGCTGATCACGAAGGCCAGGTCTCTGTCGGTGATCACCTGGCGGAGGAAGTCGCCGGCCACGATCTTTTCCTCGGGCAGCATGTGCTGCATGCTGCCGCTGGAATCAATCAGGATCCCCAGCGTCAGCGGCTGGTTACTGACGGCGGCAAAGTTCTTGATGACCTGCGGCTTGCCTTCTTCGAAGACGTCAAACTGGTCTTGCTTCAGGTCGGGGACCAGCGCGCCGTGCTTGTCCTTCACGTTGAAGAACAGGTTCACCAGCTTCACGTTCTGGCGAAAGACCGGCGTCTGTTCGGGCCGCGCCGCCGGGGCCTTGTTCTTGTCGGCGTTCTTGTCGTTCGTCTGGGCCAGAGCGGTGGAAATACACAAGGACGCCAGCAACAAGGCGAGAATCGGGTTCCGCATAAGCGAACACTGCCTTTCTAGGGAGGAATTGGGCTTGAACGTCAGCTGATTAGATGCTCAGGCCCTGTCTCCTGAATGCCTGGAAAGCATACAATGAAAGAAGAAAACATTGCGCCTGGCGACTGCCGGAACGCAAAAGTACGGCTGCCTGACCGTTCTGCTCAGCAGGGAACATGCCTGGCGGGAAAACGCCTGGCAGGATGACGTCTGGCGCCGGGGATTGCGCTTGGCTTCCCCGGCGAAAATGGCGGTCCGCCCAGGCCGGATTCAGGTTCCTGGCCCGGAAAAGTACGTCGTACGCTGTGGTAGGAGGGGTTCATGCTCGGTTTTAGCGCAAGGTCCATTTTTTTGAGAAATTTTATGTCGGGAACCAGGATTGTAGTGTGCGTATTGGCTCTGGCTGGCGCTTCCCTTTTGGCAACGTCCCTTCTGGCGCAAGAAATTCCAGACGCCCCCAAGCCCAAGCCTACTCCTGAGCAGCCGGCCCAATTTCCTGACAACGCGCCGCAAGCGCCCAAGAATACGCGTCCTGACCAGCCTCCGGCCCAAGCCGCGAGCACTCCGCAGCCGCAGGCCGTCGCCGGCGACGTGGTGGTGACGCAACGCGACCAGCTTCCCCGCTTCAGCATCAGCGTTAACTTTGTCCAGGTGCCGGTCACCGTCCGCGACAAAGGCGGACGCATGATCCCCGGCCTGACGCCCAAAGATTTCACCGTGTATGAAGACGGCGTCCCGCAGAAGCTGCGCTTCTTTACCAGCGACCCCTTTCCGCTTTCCGCCGCCATCGTAGTGGATACCGACCTTCCCGCCGGGACCATGAAGAAGGTGAACGACACTCTGCCGGCGCTGATCGGGGCCTTCAGTGAATTCGACGAAGTCGCGCTCTACCGCTATGGCCACACCGTGCAGTTGATCTCCACCTTCACCGGGGCGGCCAGTGTTTCCACGTCCACGCTGAACAAGGTGAAGCGTCCAGGACGCGAAAGCGGCCCGCCGATGCTGGGCGGACCCATGAGCGGGCCGTCCATCAACGGTCATCCCGCCGATCCCAGCATCCCCAACGCCGGCGTGCCGGCGGCGGTGCAACAATCGTATGTGCTGAATGACGCCATTCTGCGCGCGGCCCAGGACCTGAGCCGGCGCGACCGCACCCGGCGCCGCATCATCTTTGTGGTGAGTGACGGACGCGAACTGGGCAGCGCCGCCAATTATGAAGAAGTAAAGAAGGTGCTGCTCTCCAACAACATCGCCGTCTACGCCCTGGGCGTGGACACCGCCGCCATTCCTATCTATGACCGGCTGAACCGCATCCGCGTCCCCGGCTTCGGCTACGGCAACATTCTTCCTAAATACGTTTCCGATACCGCCGGCGATATGTCCGCGGAGTTCGACCGCCAGTCCATCGAACAAGCTTATGCAAAGATAACTGACGTGGCCCGCAACCAGTACACTCTGGGCTACACCACGCGCGCGACGGCAGCCACCGGCTATCGCGCGATTGAAGTCCGCGTGCACCGCGCCAACTTGAAGGTTGTCGCCAAGGCCGGGTACTACCCCTTGCCGCCGGACACCAAACGCCGCGAGGAGTAGCTTTTTGTTTTCAGGAGAAACAAACGTTATCTACCCGGAATCCGCTGGTACGATTACAATCTCTGTTTAGTCCATTGTGATATAAAACAGTTTTCACAAGCATAGACGTTCGGCCGCCGCCGGCGGCGAGGTTTGCGACGGCGCTGGTCCCGAATGCGAGGGAGAGCTTTGAGCTTCATCAATTTTGCCGCCCGGGAAATTAACTGCAAGGTCGTCTACTACGGCGCCGGTTTGGGCGGTAAGACCACCAATCTCCAGTTCATCTTCGATAAGGCCGCGGACAAGCAGAAAAGCAAAATGATCTCCCTGGCCACCGAGACGGACCGCACTCTGTTCTTTGACTTCCTGCCCCTGGACCTGGGCACGGTGCGCGGCTTCC